>JADHWO010000078.1 GCA_016783445.1 Candidatus Aminicenantota bacterium | reverse complement strand
AGTTTACATAATGTATATTGCTCGACCCAAGCTTAATCTTCACTCTAATTAAAGAATTGTTAAAAGTTTCGCCTTATATTCTGAATTTTCCATTTCAATGATGGAGATATCTTCATTTTCCCTTGAATTTCTTTTTGTGGAATTAAAATATCAAAATCAAATTTGCCTGTATCATAAAAAACATGTAATGCCTCTGATTCTTTGGATGTAAGAGCTAAATAAGAAGATAAAAATTTTTCGACTCTCATGACCATCTCATCTCTATTTGGATATGTCCCCTTTCGGAGCATTGGTACTAATTTATCATCAATATCCTTTTGAGTAATATGACCGGATTTAACTTTGAAAAGCTCGAAGATACTTATATCTGTTACAATCCCATAGAATAACAGAAGAGACCGAAACAGCTTGTCATTGATAATTAAAGGTGAAACGGCCATTTGATACACATCAAATAGGTCTCTAGGAGTATACCGACTTAATAATGCAATAGTTTTACTCGCAATAAGTTCTTGGATGTGAAGGCATAAGAAATTCAAATCCAAATCTAATTGTTTAAAGCTTCTTATTTGAGGTGCCAACAATGGAAGTCGCCTTAGATAATTAATTTCTAATTTCAACATATCTTTAGAACTGGATGTTGTTTTGTAATGAAATGCAAATTGAGCCAAAGCATGAACATCCTTTGATATTTCTATTTCGTACTCTGAATTAAATATTTTTTGTATTTCTGAAGTAATTGATTTTCTATCTTTGAACATATCAGCTTTTGATTTAAAACGAATGTAGTCAAGATCTATGTCTAACGATACACGAGGAAAATCAAGTATAAATAAATTTAAAGCCGTACCTCCTTTCAAAACAAAAGCACCTTTAGTTACAGGATTTGACTTTAAGGTAGAAAGGACATCAAGTAATCTTAACATCTTTTCTAGAGTATTCTTCAAGAATCCAGTTCGCGCGACATAAGTATCTAGTTCGTGGCTTGTCAGTTGAAACATCAGATTTCAATCAGACTCTGCACAGTCTTTGGAACCATTAAGCTCCATCTCTTTTCTAAATAATTTCCTATTGACTTATTTTTAACAAGCAAAATCCTTGATTCTGGACGTTTTTTTTCGAGCTCTTTGAGAACCAACTCATCTACACTCCATCGTTCTTGATTATTCTCAAGAAGCCACCCAAGCCTCATGCTGATTGTTGTTAATGGATAATGACCAATAATACCCATCAGTTTATCAAGATCTATCCAGGAAAATCCCTCAATTGATTTAAGAAATTCACTTATTCCTAAGAAACGGTTGGAGAACATCAATCCCTCAAGCAAGATGCGTTCCTTAGAAAAATGTTTAACTCGAACATCTTCTATAACTGACGATTGTATGCCAAAAAACAAGTCTGTCCGATAAAATTTATATTCTGCACTCTGAAAAATAAAAGGTTTTATCACTCGAGGAACTGATTTTGGTAACGCAACTTGAAACAGATTCGACTCACTGTATGCAACTCCATAACACTTCAATGCGGCATGATAGCCTATTACCCCATTAGGGTGGATATGCCCAGCCAGAATAAGAGGATTTATTTGCAGATTTTCTCGATACCATTCATCGGGCCGTTTAAGATAATAAAGCCCCTTCTTGATAATCACAGCTTTGCCACTTTTCGATAGCCATTGTATTGCAGTTGTAGCCTTTACCTCATTTCCAAGAAAAGACGCAATTTCTTTCCACCGGACAATCCGCTTATTTTGAAATTTCTTGAGAATTTTATCCGTTAGGTTCGACATAGTTTCTCCTTATGTGTTTATTATAATGTAAACACATTATAATTACAACACAATGAGAAATTTCTATAAATGTTCTTTTTATAATGTTATAACCTTATAATGGTGACTTCTTTAGAAACTATCTTCAATTTTAATGACTTCAAGACAAAGAGCGTATTTCTTTCCCATTTAACGCCTTTTTTAAAAATGCTATTTGCTTGTTAGCCTGAGAGAGAAGCTTTCTATATTTAGCCCGTAGCTTCTTAGCTTCCATATATTTTTCTTTCTCTCCTTCTGAAATTTTTCCTTTATAAATAAACTTCACTTTTTTACTTTCTCTAACAGCTAAATAATAATATTTATGGCCTCTTATCTTTTTTTCTACCAGGCAGCCTTTCAGGAGTTCTTTTAGAGCTTTTTCATAATGCTTCTTCATCCGGAGGGAATTTTGAAGCTCTTCCTCTAAAACACCTTTAATAACATTCATTTTTTCTCTTAGTTACCAAACAAACATATTGATATAGTACATTGTTTGGTAATAATTGTCAAACATAATAGTATTCGATCTAATCTTATCTCTAATAATTAAGAAGTAAGGAGAATAAAATATATACAAATAAAAAATCTTGACATCACTTTCAATTATATGTATGTTTTCACCGTACGGTGAAAGTACCATAATTAGTGAAATTAATGAAAGAAAAAGAAATGATAAAAAAAGCCGAAGTAATACTAAAAGATGTCCTATATGAAATACAAAATATTTCTATTTCAAAGACTCAGATTAGTCCAAAAATATCACCTTTTTTCACCCCTGATCTATCTTTAGAAATAATTTTTAATAATAAGCGTAAAACAATAATTATCGAAACAAAAAGTGTTGGTGAACCTCGATACATAAGATCCACTGTCCAGCAAATTGCTACCAATTTAAATAAAATCGAAAATGCCTACGGAATAATTGCAGCACCCTATATAAGTGAAAGAACTGGTGAGATATGTAAAGAAGCAAATATTGGCTATATAGACCTTTCAGGTAACTGTTTCATTTCTTTTGATACAATCTATATAAAGAAAGAAAATTACAAAACCATTTACTCTGAAAAACGGGAACTCAAGTCACTCTTTTCAAAAAAAACAAGTCGGCTTTTAAGGGTTCTATTAAACAATTCTGAAAAAACTTATACTCAGCTGAGTTTATCAAAAGAATCAAATGTAAGTATCGGATTAACAAACAGGGCCGTTAAAAAGCTATATAGTCTGGAATATATAGATTTTGACCAGAATAAAAAAATATCATTAAAAAATCCCACGAGATTATTGGATATATGGCAAGAAAATTATTCTTATAAAGATAACAATGTTCAGGGATTTTATTCTTCTATGAGAAGTGAACAATTTGAGTCGCGTCTGATTAATTATATGTCCCCAAATAAACAGGATTTGTATGCATTAACACTTTTCTCTGGGGCAACGCTAATCGAACCATTTGTGAGATCAAACCAAACTTTTTTTTATTTTTCTGGCAATTATGAGAGTTTAAAAAACGAAGTTGAAATAAAGCCGGTATCTTCAGGGGCCAATATAGTTGTCCTCGATCCTTATGACGATGGAGTATTTTACGGAACACAAAATATTCAAAGAAGAAACGTAGTCTCGACTATTCAGCTTTATCTAGATCTCTACAATTATAAGGGAAGAGGGAGAGAACAAGCCGAATATCTGCGAGAAAGGGCTATAAATTTTTAAGATTTTTAATGAAAGCAAAAAGTCAATACACATCAGCCGAGACTAATGCTTGTCTCTCTGTAATAGTTGAATTAATAACCTACTTACACAAATACAGCCAACACTTAGTTTTGATTGGAGGGTGGGTCCCCTATTTTTTGTATAACGACTACAAAACGGAAAAAATAAACCATGTGGGTTCCCTAGATGTGGATCTTGCTTTGAACTTTCTCTTAATTCCTGAACAGGATTATCAAACAATAGCAGATCTCTTATATGAAAGAGGTTATCAGAACAGAAAAGACAGAAAAGGAAAAATCATACAAGCAAGTTATGAAAGAATATTTTTTGATGTAAACAATATTAAACAAACTGTTCAGGTCGACTTTTTAGCCGCGGAGTATGGTGGTTCAGGTAAGAAAAAGAGGCATCAAAAAATCCAGGAAATTTTAGCCAGAAAAGGCAGAGGTATAGATTTAGTATTTGATGACTGTGTTAAAAGAGAAATAGAAGCTCGAATTCCAAATGGAGCAGTAAATAAAGTCAATATAAAGGTGGCAAATCTTTGTTCTATCATCGCTTCAAAAGGATTTGCATTTTACGAGAGAGGAAGCGTCTAGGTCTAAAAGCTGGTGTTCAATTTGTAGTCGTTGGTGGTGCGGACGTCGTGATTTTAAAAGCAATTAAACCTCCATCAATGAAGGAATTTGATGGCCTCATTAAAAAGGCACGACTCCAAGCTAAGCAGGCAGGCTTAAAGCGTAAAGATGTTGATGATGCCATAAAACAGGTTAGAAAAGAAAGTGAAGGTCATTCTTGATACTCCATTATGTGCATATTCCGCGGCATGTCGGCCAGTCATTCCGATTTATGCCGACCACCCGTTCCGCAGTGACTCCGACCACTTTTCATGTATTTTCGGAATGAGTGGTCGGTGTAGATCGGAATGGGTTCTCAATAACCTGTTAGCGAAAGGGTTGGTAATTCCATATATACCTCAAATTTTCCTACAGAGCGGTTCTTCTGAAGTTTATTCTATATCTACCTTGACTTTTCATATAGCATGTGTAAAATGTGACTTGGAATGTCACATTTGTTACACATAGTATAAAATGATGAAAGTAAAAAGAACTCTTGGAGAGATAAGTTCAAAGCTTCTTACAACCCTAAGCTCCAAAGAAAGAGTTATCTTTACCATCTCTGACGCTCAAAAAATCACCAAGACAAGCCACACAACAACCAGAAGGTTAATTAGCAGATTGATAGATAAGAACTGGTTGATAAGACTTGTGCCTGGTAAGTATCTTATTGTTCCTTTGTCAGCCGGAGAAAAAGCTGAACACTCTGAAAATTGGTATGTAGTTGCTAAGCACATTATTGAACCTAATTTATATTATCTGTCTCACTACAGCGCTCTTGATATCCATGAGATGACCACTCAGCCTTTGATGACAGTATACATTATGACACCCAAGAGACGAAAAGAAGCTAAGGTTCTGGGTGCGAATTTCCGTTTTCTTTATGCAAATCCACTAAAGCTCTGGGGAATAGAGGATGTTTGGGCCAAACCGACTGAGAAGGTCAAAGTAAGTGATTTAGAGCGTACTATTGTTGATTGTCTGGATAATCCCAAGTTATGTGGCGGAATAAGCGAATTGGCTAAAGGATTATGGGTTAAAAGAAGTGAAATTGACTACTCCAAGCTTGAAAAGTATATCGGGCGTTTCGGAAGCAAGGCAGTCGCCAAGAGGCTGGGTTTCCTGTTAGAGCTTTACGGGATTGGAGGTGAACCAACAGTTAAGAAACTGAGAAAGTTTGTAACTGCGAGCTTTGTCTTGCTCGATTCATCATTGCCGGCCGCAGGAAAATATAAAAGTTCATGGCGCATTAGAGAAAACTTTGATCCTGAAGAGTTAAAAGAGATAATCAAAACATAGAATATTTATGATCTCTCAAAGAGAAATATCAAAGATAGCCTTTCGACAGCACAAACTGGATAAAATAATTGAAAAGGATTACGTTATTAGTTGGATACTCCTAGGTCTTGCCGGCTCCAGGCTTAAAAAATCTTTTGCCTTTAAGGGAGGAACTGCTCTTAAGAAAGTCTACTTCCCTGATTATCGTTATTCTGAAGACCTAGACTTCACATTGCTTGGAGATTTGGAAGAGAAAGCTTTGATTGATGGCTTCAGAGCTGTTCTGAGGGAATTAGAAAAATCTCAAGCTTTGCTTTTTGAGCTGAAAGAAGAACGAATCGAGAGACATATAAATAGCCTTACATTCTACGTTGATTTCGTGGGCCCCCTTCTAGCCAGACTTGGCAGTCGTAATATCAAGATCGACTTCACTTTGATCGAGAAACTAGTATTTTCTGTCAAAGAAAAAGTGATAAGAGTTCCATACAGCGATTGTAAGGGCTTCAAAAGAAAGTTAAAGACATACTCTTTGGAAGAGGTGTTGACTGAAAAGCTTTGTGCTCTTATTGGCCGAACAGAACCTCGCGACCTTTATGATGCACACTCCTTGTTTAATCTAGGAAATCTTAACTATCATGAAGTTGCCGAAGGTTTCAGAGTTAAAGCCGAGACTAAAAAAATAGACTCAAGAAGATTATCAAGCATCTTCCAGCAAAAAGAAGCAACAATAGCAAAATTATGGGAAATTAGATTGACACATCAGGTTGATGAATTGCCACATTTAGAAGAAGTAATAAGAAAGACAAACAAATACTTCAGGCAATATGGAATGGTATAGCCAATGAGCCTGATATTATAATATTTCAGACATTACTCATAAAAACGAAAGTATATCCCCATTCTATTACTTTATTCGCACATACTGTTGAAGTCTACATAATGTAAATTATCCAGCGCAAACATTTTTTTTAAAAAAAACGAATAAAACGTATGTCTATTCTTATGACAACCTGCTGAATCTTTTTTTTCATAATATTTCAAGTTTTTCTCTCTGTCTGTGTGGAATCATTACACAACCTGAAGGAAACTGATTTATAATTAATTATACTTGTAAGAAAGGATATATTATGTTATATTTATCCTGGCAAAAAAGGACAATAAAATGATAAATAAAATGCTGATAACTGAAATTATATCTGACTTCCATAGCCGGAACATTCCGGATTTTACGCCGAGGGCGTTCGATTTATCCTGCCCTAAAAGCAAGATACGCAGCCTTATCGGTGTGAGACGAGCTGGGAAAACATTTTGTTTTTACCAGCTCATTGATAATCTACTTAAACAAGGGATCGAAAAGGAGAGGATTCTGTTCATCAATTTTGAGGATGAACGTCTTCTGCCTTTGAATCTGGCTGATCTCTCCCTGATTTTAGATACATACTATGAGAATTATCCGGCGTTTAAGGAAAATAAGGTATTTGTATTTTTTGATGAAATTCAGAATGTCTCTGGTTGGGAAAAATTCACCAGAAGAATACACGATAATGAAAATGTGCATATCAATCTGACCGGCTCTTCTTCAAAATTGTTGAGTAGAGAAATCGCCACATCTCTGCGTGGTAGGACGCTGATCTATGAGATTTTCCCTTTCTGTTTTGCCGAATATCTTCGCTCGCGAAACATCGCGGCTGATTTCCGATCCTCAAAAGGCCGATCAAACATTGTTAATGCCTTTGAATCTTACCTTCAAATAGGCGGATTTCCAGAAGTGTTGGATTGCACAGAAACATTTCGACTGAAAATCTTACAGGATTATTTCAACATGATTCTATATAAAGACTTGATAGAACGCTACGAAATCCGAAATCACAGCCTTGTCAAATATTTGCTTAAATTTCTTTTGTCAAACAATGCCAACCCATTTAGTGTTAATAAGTTTTATAGGGATTCCAAATCCCAGGGGTACAAATGTTCCAAAGATGCCTTGCACAATTACCTTTCTTATTTTGAAGATGCATTCTGTTTCTCATTGGTTTCCATTTTTTCTGATTCGTTAAGAAAGCGGCAGGTAAATTATAAAAAAATATACGCCATTGATCATGGACTTGTGACTGGCATAGTCAGTTCAATATCCTATAATACGGGTCATCTGCTTGAGACAATGGTTTACAATCAACTCAGACGTCAACATTCCAACGAAGAGATTTTTTATTATAAGACATCCAATAACAGAGAAATCGATTTCATAACAATAAAGCAGGGAGCGGTTAATGCGTTAATACAAGTTGCGGAAACAATCGCCGAACCAGAAGCCAAAGATCGAGAGGCAAACTCTCTATGGCAGGCCATGCAGGAACTCAATATCCGGGAAGCAACAATTGTTACAAGAAGTGAGGAGGACATGCTCAAGAAAAATAAATATAGCATTCATGTAATTCCTTTCTGGAAATGGGCCCTCGTATATTGAAATCCCTACAGATAATTAAAATCCCTACGAAGAATATTACTTCAGGCCGTCCTTCATCGCTTGGTTGCATTTTGGACAGTTCATCTGACACACTGCTCAGTAGTTTAATGATGATTTATTTTTGTCTGCCTAACGCCCGAACTCACCTACCGCAAGATCTTTTGAGTATTGCAGTCAGGTGCAAGCGACAATCTTTGGAACCATTAAGCTCCATCTCTTTTCTAAATAATTTCCTCTTGACTTATTTTTAACAAGCAAAATCCTTGATTCTGGACGTTTTTTTTCGAGCTCTTTGAGAACCAACTCATCTACGCGCCATCGTTCTTGATTATTCTCAAGAAGCCATCCAAGCCTCATGCTGATTGTTGTTAATGGATAATGACCAATAATACCCATCAGTTTATCTAGATCTATCCAGGAAAATCCCTCAATTGTAATGACTTCAAGACAAAGAGCGTAGTTCTTTTCCATTTAACGCCTTTTTTAAAAATGTTATTTGTTTGTTAGCCCGAGAGAGAATCTTTCTATTTTTTTAAAAAAACTTGAACTTGCTGGAGAACCTTATCTCAAAACACGGAAATATAATAAACTTCAAACAATTTTACAGTGAGGCTAAAGCCTTTATTTCAAGACAGGGGGCCATTAACTTAGCTATGAAGTTAAAAGAGAATGGTTGGCTTGTTCCAATTAAAAAAGGAGTCTATGCAATCACAAGTATTTCCTCTCATGGCTTTACTGATATATTCCCTTTCGTAATTGCTAAAATCTTAGTTAATGAATCCTACATTTCTTTCGAGGCGGCCTTTAATTATTATGATCTCTTTGATCAAATGGTAAAAAGCATTCTTTCTATAACACCATTGAAACCGCGCTTATATCACTTCCAAGATTTAAATTACAGATTTGTGAAAATAAAAAGATCACTTTATTTCGGCTTCAGGGATGTTGATTTTAATGGTTATAAATCTCAAATTGCTGAACTAGAAAAAGTCTTCTTGGATTATCTCTATTATAAGAATGATTCTTATTCAATTGATATCTTCCGGGAGAAACTAAACTCAGGAAAAGATAAAATTGATTTTGAAAAAATGATTAATTATTCACTGAAATTCCCTTTAACGACAAAAAGGAAACTTGGTTTTCTTCTGGATAGGTTGGGTGAAAACACCCAAATACTAATGGACGCTGTGCATAAAAAAGGCTACAGTCGCCTCACAAAAAATTCAAATAAATTCAATAATAAATGGCGAATTTACTATGAAGATAGATTTGATCACGCGCGCTCAGATTGAAGTTATTAACAAGAGGAATCTAAGGTATCCTATTTAAGCCATTTTCTAAGGAAAGCTTGAAAGAAAATATGCATCTTGCCTTAGAAGCTTATGATTCTGAAATAAAAAATTTGTATTTAAAACAATTTGTGTCAAAAGAAAATCTTAATAGTCTGATAAGGGAAATAATTAAAGAAATATAAAAAATAAACATAACCAATCGCTGATTCTGAACAACTTACAAGAGCTAACATAACCTATAGAATATGAATGTAGGATAGTGTCATTCCACCTGTTTTTGAAACAATGGAACAAGACAAGCTGCTATTCCACTGGGATGGAAAAGTAATTAAAAAATCGACTTTTCACATTACTACTATACAATATCATTAAAAATCGTATAATGGAGACGTCAAATTATTGAAAAGTAGTATTTATTCTTCGACAAAAGCGTCTTTGAGGAGTTTGCTCTGGCGGTTAAAGGCGACGCGAGGGCTTCTGGTCTCTTTCATCAGAGAGATCTCCTGAGTTAAGAGGCGGGCGATGTACATGGTGTAGGTCGCTGCTCTTTGGGATTCTCTTTTGTACAGGGGATGGTCGCGGTTGATATAGACCACATTCCCCTCTGAGAAACACTCAGGCCCTGATTCTCCGAAAAAATCAAGGCAGACAGAGACGCTGTCTGCTCCTAACCTCATCCTGCGGACAATGGCGTTGGGTGTAATTTTTTTGACCAGCGGGTGGTGCCGCTTCTTTCTTTTCGGCTTAGATGGTGTCTGAAGCTGTCCCTCCTGAGGTTGGACATCCAAACCTGCTAAACTTTTCTTTTTCCCACCTGCAACTGCTCCGCCGCCTACTCCTCCTTCTTCACCGTAAGGAATGGGACCGAAAGGCGAGAGATCCGGGTTCTGGGCTAACGCCTTATGGATTCTCTGCAGAGCCTCTTTCACTACACGGCTGGCCTTCCTGTCTTCTCTCCGGTCAGCCTCCCTGCCCAGAATTTTCCTGATGATGCCCACGACCTTCACCATGACTTTAAGGAATTCCTGGTATTCATCTGAATCGGTGACAAAATTGGAGCGGTCGCTGGTAACAGGCAGGAAATCGGCGTTGATCTCCCCTTTTATTCTGGCCACGGCCTTTCCCCATGTTTCCATACCGAAAAGTTCTCTTTTGACCGTTGATCCCTTTACTTTGATCTCTATACCTAAATCCTTTAAAGAGGCCATGGAAGTGGGAGCGATAATGATCTCTCCGGAAACGGTGCCGTATTTACAGCCTTCCAGGATGGGAATTCTCTGGCCGACGATGCTCCTTGGATAAAGACGGCGCTTATTCAGGAAGACAGAGAAATCCGGAGCCTTAAGAGGAACTCCTTCTATGATCTTTTTCTCAACCTCTTCCAGGCCGAATGATTTAGAGAGGCCTGAGAGAATAACGGTCATTCCGTCTTCCATCTTCGGGTCTGGAGCAAGGATTTCACAGGGAATGTGCCATTCGCCCTTCGCCTCTTCCCAGGCTTTTTTGTCAAAAATGACCCGGGCAGCGAAATCTTTATGCTTAGTAACCACTTCAAAGCGGGAGGCTGCGGCCAGCGAAGCGAATTTTCCAATGCCGAATTGCCCGATTCTGGCTCTTCCAAACTTCGGTGAGCGGGAGTGGAGCACTTTCTCATTCGAACCGACGAGAAAATATTGTTTTAAGCCTTCAGCATCCAGGCCGGAACCATTATCTCTGACCAAGATTTTCTCGGGCTCGATCTCCACATGAACTTCGGTCGCGTCGGCATCGTAAGCATTGTTGATCAGCTCCCGGAGGAGCTCCACGCTTTCTGTATAAAGCCGCTCACCGATGGAAACGATATGCCGTTTATCAACGGTGACTTGGAGGGTCTTTTTTTCTTTAACTTGCATGACTTCCACTATGATTGGAGCACTGTTGTTTTTTTATCATATTATCAAATGAAAAGATATTCAAGCCTGATAAGGAGCCCTCTTTCTCAATTAACAGCCAGAGGAAAAAACTTAAACAATAACTAACTTTGTGGGGCTGATGGATATCAGGCCGAAATGAAGATTGTTTCATCATCATTACTAACCATCACGATGATGGCCAACGCCATCGAACCCATGTCACATCTAATGCTTTTTTATACCATAAATCCATAAACAACATTCTCATGTACAGAATAATTTTTTGAAACTACTTGAAATCCCTTTAAATTCAATTCATTTGAAACTCTCTCAAGCTTTTTTACGTCTGATAAATGAGGAGTTGCCTTGACTTCATAGGCAATTTCTCTGTTCAGAATAAAATCAATTTCGGGTCCCCTTTTTCTCTGGAAATAATTCAATTCTCCTTTTTGTCTGAGATTTTGAAATATACTGTTTTCAAATAGTGAACCTATTTGTCAATTAGTATTTTAGGCTCTTCTCCCATTTAGTTGATGAAAAGTCTTTCCTATCCTTTCGTCATTCCTGCGGAAGCAGGGATCCAGTCTATTATAAAATATTTTTTTTATTCTTCTGGATTCCTGCTTCCGCAGGAATGACAACTT
>JADHWO010000077.1 GCA_016783445.1 Candidatus Aminicenantota bacterium | reverse complement strand
CCAAAAAATATAATATTCATCACCTAGTTTGGTATGAAAGTCATGAATCTGCGGAATCTGCAATTGTAAGGGAGAAACAGATAAAGAAATGGAAAAGGGCTTGGAAGTTAAAAATAATTGAAAAAGAAAATCCACAATGAATTGATTTATATAAAAGCATATGTGAATAGTCATGGATTCCTGCTTCCGCAGAGCCTGCCCATGTGAAAACAGGGGAATGACATTATTAAAAAAAAGCATTCATTTTTTCAACTAATTGGGAGATGAACCAAAAATAAAAATCTTGTTATTTTTACTGATATGTGATATATCACATATCAATACAGGTGGTTAAAATGGCAGAAAAGAGTTTGCTTAATCTTAAATCTTTAAAAGATCAAGTATATGAATACTTGAGAGAACAGATGCAAAAGGGAGAAATTCGCCCTGGCTCATTCATTAATATGGAAAATACCAGCCAGAAATTAGGGGTGAGTAAAACTCCTCTCAGGGATGCGCTGCTTCAGCTTGAGATGGAGACTTTTGTATCAATTTTACCCCGTCGTGGGGTTGTTGTTAATTACCTTACACTTCAGGATATCAGAGATTATTATGAGATTATCGGGGCCCTCGAGAGCGCAGCGCTGTTATTCGCCTTTGATAAGATAAAAAAAGAAGATATAAAAAAATTACAGAATCTCAATATCGGAATGGAAGAAGCTATTAAACGTGATAATTTTACTTTCTATTACATGAAGAATCTTAAATTCCATAACGTCTTTTTAGATCTGTGCAAGAACAGCAATCTTGTGAGAATCGTGAATACCCTTAAGAAGAGATTGTATGATTTTCCCCGTCAGCAAGGTTTTGTGAAAAAATGGGAAGAAGCATCAATAAAGGAACACAAAGAATTGGTGGATCTTATAGAGCAGGGAAGGCGAGAGGAGGCTGCGAGTTTTTTAAGAGGTGTCCATTGGTCTTATGAGGTCCAGGAGAAGTTTATAAAGGAATATTATAAGCATGCTTCAACGATTTCAGAAAAAGTGGAACCGTAAATGATAAAAGGAACAATTTTTGACATAAAACGTTATGCAATTCATGATGGGCCAGGGATTCGAACAACAGTTTTTCTTAAGGGTTGCCCTCTTCGCTGCCAGTGGTGCCAGAATCCAGAAGGCCTGGAGTCCAAACCTGAAATTATGGTGAGATTTACCCGCTGTGAAAAAGAGTGTGATGCCTGTGTTTCTGCCTGCCCCCAGGGGGCAATTTTAAAAAAGGGATCACAAGTCGTGATTGATAAAGAGAAATGCGATTTATGTGGAAAATGTGAAGATGTTTGTGTATATGATGCCCTGAAAATTGTTGGGAGGGAAGTTACGGTTCAAGAAGTTATGAATGAGATTGAAAAGGACAGGGTATTCTTTGATGAATCAGACGGAGGGGTTACATTTTCTGGAGGAGAGCCTTTGATGCAGCTCGGTTTTTTGGAGTCCCTACTAAAAGAAATTAAAAAGAAAAATATCCATGTTACTGTAGATACTTCAGGATATGTTTCTTTTAAGGATCTGGACAGGATCAGCGACAGAGTTGATCTGTTCTTGTATGACCTTAAAATCGTGGATGATAAAAAACATAAAAAATATACCGGGGTGTCAAACAAGCTCATTCTCGAAAATTTACAGAAACTATCAGAGAGAGGAAAGCGTGTAATTGTCCGCATTCCGCTCCTCTCAGGGATTAATGATGAAAACCACAGCATTCAGATGTTTGTAAAATATCTTCATACTCTAAGAAATGTGAAGGAAATTAGCCTCCTGTTTTATCACTCAGGAGGATGTGAAAAGTACAAAGGATTAAGAAAGGAAGGATTATTAAAAACCTTCCGTCCTCCATCAAATGAAAAAATTAAAAAGATAAAAAAAATCCTTGTTGATTCAGGTTTTTCCGTAAAAACAGGAGGTTAAGATATGAAAGCCAGGATAAAGAAGCTGAGAGAGCAAAGCCTGAGTATTAAGCCTTATGTTACTCCAGAGAGAGCACGGCTCATTACCGAGTTTTATAAAAGGAGGGAAGCAAACAGCGTCTCTGCGCCTGTTCAAAGGGCATTAGCCTTTAAATATTTGCTTGAGCACAAAGTCATTTGTTTTAACGATGGGGAGCTAATCGTGGGAGAACGAGGGCCTGCTCCAAAAGCCACTCCAACTTTCCCTGAAGTGACTGCTCATAGTCTTGAAGACCTCAGAATACTGGATACAAGGGAGAAAACGTCTTTTTCAGTAGATAAAGAGACAACAAAGTTATACAAAGAGGAAATTATTTCTTTCTGGGCAGGCCGGTCCATAAGAGATAGGATCTTTGGTGAAATGTCCAAGGAATGGAAAACAGCTTTTGAATCAGGTGTATTTACTGAATTTATGGAGCAAAGAGCTCCCGGCCATACAGTTCTGGACGGTAAAATATACAAGAAGGGATTTCTTGATTTTAAAAAAGATATCAAGAAGAGCAGGGAAAACCTCGATTTTTTAAATGACGCGGATGCTTATAAGAAAAGAGAGGAACTAAAGGCCATGGAAATTTGTGTGGACGCGCTGATTATGTATGCGGAGCGGCACGCGGAAAAAGCGAGAGAACTGGCAAAGGATGAGAAAAATCCGGAGAGAAGGAAGGAATTAATAAGAATTGCAGAAATCTGCTCCCATGTTCCTGCTCACCCTCCCAGGGATTTATGGGAAGCGTTACAGTATTACTGGTTTGTGCACCTTGGAGTTATCATTGAGTTTAACACCTGGGATTCATTCAATCCAGGAAGGCTTGACCAGCATCTTTATCCTTTCTACAAGAAAGGATTGGAGGAAGGAACTCTTACCAAGGAGAGAGCAAAGGAGCTTTTACAGGCGTTCTGGATAAAATTTAACAATCAGCCTGCGCCTCCAAAAGTCGGGGTGACTGCAGAAGAAAGTGGGACCTATACAGATTTTGCATTGATTAATACAGGTGGAGTCAAGGCTGATGGTTCTGATGCAGTCAACGATTTATCTTATGTTCTCCTCGATGTAGTCGAAGAAATGAGGATTTTACAGCCGAGTTCTATGGTTCAAATAAGCAAAAAAACGCCTGATAGTTTTTTAAAAAGGGCGTTAAAGATTGTAAAAACAGGATTTGGGCAGCCCTCAATATTTAACACTGATACTATTGTCCAGGAGCTTGTGAGACAGGGAAAATCGGTTGAGGATGCAAGAGACGGTGGAGCCAGCGGCTGTGTTGAGACGGGCGCTTTTGGTAAAGAATGTTATATCCTTACTGGCTATTTTAATTTGACTAAAGTTTTTGAAATCACATTAAATAACGGAACTGACCCCAGAACCGGGAAAAAAATTGGCCTGAGGACCGGTGATCCTGTTGCTTTTAATTCTTTTGAAGAAGTATTTGAGGCTTTTAAAAAACAGCTCGACTATTTTATTAATATTAAAATTAAGGGGAATAACATTATTGAAAGGCTTTATGCAGATTATTTGCCAGCCCCTTTTCTCTCTCTTCTTATAGACGACTGTATAAAAAATGGAAAGGATTACCATGACGGAGGAGCGCGCTACAATACATCCTATATTCAGGGTGTAGGAATTGGGACCATGACTGATGTGCTGACTTCTATAAAGTACAATGTCTTTGATAAAAAGTTTATTAAAATGGAAGAGCTTCTTGAGGCACTGAGAAAGGATTTTAAAGGTTATGAGCCTCTGCGCCAGAGGCTTTTGAACAAAACTCCCAAATACGGGAATGACGAAAATTACGCTGATGAGATTATGAGGTCTCTTTTTGAAATTTATTTTGATGCAGTGAGTGGAAGGCCTAACGCTAAAGGAGGGTTTTATCAGATAAATCTTTTGCCTACAACAGTTCATGTTTATTTTGGAAAAGTTACAGGGGCAACACCGGACGGAAGGGAAGCTAACAAACCTGTATCAGAGGGAATTTCTCCTGTTCAGGGAGCAGATAGAAAAGGACCAACTGCGGTGATTAAATCAGCTTCAAAAATGGATCATGTGCGAACAGGTGGGACTCTTCTCAATCAAAAATTTACTCCCCATCTTCTGGCGGATGAAGATGGGATCAATAAACTGGCTTCTCTAATAAGGGGATATTTTAAGCTTGATGGCCACCATATTCAGCTTAATGTTGTTAGTGCCGATACACTTAGAGATGCACAGAAGTTTCCTGAGAAATACAGAGACCTCATTGTTAGGGTTGCAGGTTACAGCGATTATTTTATTGATGTTGGTGTGGATCTTCAGAATGAGATCATTAAACGCACAGAACACGAATTTTTCTAATAAATGGGGACAGGCCCTATTTTTTTTAGTTGATTTGTGTGTGAGAGATTGATATATCAAGAATCCTGGAGAAAAAAATAAAAGATAAGGAGATAAAAAATGTTTGATTCTGAAATTTATGCTCAAAGGAGAAACCGCCTCAAAGAACAAATCAAATCAGGCTTGATTCTCTTCTTAGGAAACGTGGAATCTCCTATGAATTATCCGGATAATCCATATCATTTCAGGCAGGACAGCTCATTTCTCTATTTTTGTGGTCTTGACTTTCCTGCCCTTGCTGCTGTGATAGATGTTGACGACAACAGGGACATTGTTTTTGGGGATGATGTTGGTATTGAAGATATCATCTGGATGGGCTTTCAGCCTTCCCTTAAAGAAAGAGCTGAGCAAATTGGTATTAAAGAAACATTCTCCTTAAATAAGTTGGAGGAGACAATACAACGTGCCATCCAGCAGGGCAAGAAGATTCATTATCTTCCTCCTTATCGACCTGAGACAAAACAGAGGATTGCCCAATTACTGGGACTTAACCTGGATAATGTAAAAGAAAAGGCTTCGGAGGAACTGATAAAGGCAGTTGTTGCACAAAGGTCGACAAAGATAAAGGAAGAGATTGATGAGATAGAAAAAGCTCACAGTGTGACCTATGAAATGCATACAACGGCGATGAAGATGGCTAAACCCGGTGTGGCTGAAAAAGAGATTGTGGGAAGAATAGGGGGAATTGCTCTCTCATCCGGATATAATCTTTCTTTTCCGATAATATTAACCATTAACGGACAGATACTGCACAATCATTATCACGGGAATATCCTTAAGGAAGGCCGCCTTCTTGTGAATGATTCTGGCGCAGAGTCAGGGCTCCACTATGCAGCCGATATCACCCGGACAATTCCGGTGGGTGGGAAATTTTCCCAAAGACAAAAGGAGATTTACGAGGTTGTTCTCGAGTCAGAAATAAACGCTATTCAATTGATTAAACCCGGGATTAAATACAGCGACATCCATCTCAAAACTGCAAAAATTATTGCCACTGGCATGAAAAACTTGGGATTGATGAAAGGAGATATGGATGATGCGGTAAAAGAAGGAGCCCACGCCCTATTTTTTCCACATGGACTGGGTCATATGATGGGACTTGATGTTCACGATATGGAAAATTTGGGAGAGGATTATGTAGGTTACGATGAGGAGACAAAACGTAGCGATCAGTTTGGTTTTGCCTATTTAAGACTTGCCAGAGAGCTTCAACCTGGTTTTGTTCTGACGGTTGAGCCCGGGATTTACTTTATTCCTGCTTTGATCGATAAATGGAAAGGCGAGAATAAGTTCACTCAGTTTATAAATTATGAAAAAGTTGAAGAGTATAGAGATCTTGGAGGGATTCGAATAGAGGATGATGTCCTGGTTACTGAAGATGGGTATAGAGATATCGGTAAATCAATACCAAAAACAGTTGAAGAGATAGAAGAGATTGCCGCTTAATTTTAATTAACATCTTTTTGTCCATGTAAGTAGGGGCTTGATTTATTAATCCTCTTCAGGGGTTTCTTTAGGGCCAACTACAACTTCCACTACTTTTTTTGGATTGAGGATATCTTTGATATAAACGTTTACTTCTTCAAGGCTTATGGCATCAATCTCACTAGAAAATCGGCTGAGAAATCCGCAGCCAAGGCCATAAGCTTCAAAAGAGGCAAGACTGCTTGTTCTTTTATCTTTTGTTTCATTATCCCTCAGGAAATAAGCCTTTGAGTTGGTTTTTGTCACTTCAAGTTCCTCTTCGGTTATCCCGTTCTCAAAAAGTTCGTTAAGGACTTTTTTGAGTGCTTCAAGGGCTACATCTTTTTTCTCTTTATCTGTTTCAAGATAGGCTTCGAGTATTCCTCCGTCTTTCATTTGTGTTGCCCGGGAGTTCACATTGTAAGCCAGCTTTTCTCTTGACCTTAAAGGCCAGAGTCTTGAATTAACTCCTTTCCCCAAAAGGTTTTCTAACATATAAGCAAGCGTAAAATTTTTAGATGTGATCTGCGGTAGTGGGAAAGCAAGAGAGATGAAGAGTTGTTTTGTGTCCCTTTCTATAAAAATATTTTTTTCTTCAGGGATGGATACGGCATTCTGTTTTGATTCAGGCGGTTCGCCGGTGGGGAACTTGGCAAAATATTTGTAAAGGATTTCACTAAGAACCTCTTCTTTTAAATCCGAAATGACCGCAACAATCATATTTTTTGCAGTGAAATAATTTTCATAGAAATTTTTAATATTCTTCTTTTTTATAGCTTTTAGCGATTTTTCGCTGCCTAAAACAGAGCCTCCATAACTTGTGTTAGCGAACAGCTTCTCTAGAAGAGCATAATATCCTACCTGGATAGGATCGTCTTCCTGCCTTTTCCTCTGGTAATCCATCTGTTTTTTGATGATGTCTATCCTCATGCCTGAAAAAAGAGGTTTCAACAAAATTTTGGTTGTGATTTTTAAGGTTTTCTCCAGATTCTCAGACAGACTCATAATGTTGACGAGCGAATAATCAGCTTGGCCCATAGAGTAAATACGGGAGGCCTGGCTCATCATATCCTGAACTTTTTTCTGGTCTGGGATTTCTAAAGCCAGGCGAGTTGTAAGATAAGCTAATCCTTCCTTACTTTCCGGTTCAGCTCCTTTTCCCCCCTTGATAAGGATTTGAAGTACAGTGATGGCAGAAGATGTGTCTTTCTGATAAATCAGAGTGAGGCCGTTATCCAGGACTTTTTTCTTAAAAGGATTCTTTAAAAGAGAAGCTTCCTGATTAGATAAAACCGGAAGGAAAGTGAAACACCATATACCCATTAAGGCAACAAGTACAAATAAAGCTTTTCGTGAAGTCATTTTATGCGTTTCCTGCTATTTTTTCTTCTTTGGAAGAATAGAAACAATGACATAACGTCCTTTGCTCAAGTATACACCTGCAAATTTCCTCAAGTCCTCAGAGCTTATCCGGGCAATATTTTCAATGTAGCTTCCTCGCTCTTCGATTTCATTAAGAATCATATACATAGCGAGAGATGAGGCAACAGCTAGGCCTTTTTCCTGGGATTTGTGAAATAAAAATTTGAGCTGATTTTTAGCACTTTCCAGGTAATCCATAGCATAAAGTTGGGATTCACCAATAAAATCCTTCTTTGAATAGCTCAGTTCCCTTGTTTCTTTAAGAAATTTAATCGCCTCTCTTCTCACAGCCTTTATGTTTTTCGGATCCAGGGTTACATATAAAAGAATGGAGCCTCCATATTTGAATGCACCATATCTCATCCAGGTGTTATAGATAAGATTTCTTCTTCCTCGCAAACGAGTATTAAGAATTGGATTTACGCCCCCACCAAGAATTTCTGTCAGGATGTCTATGCAGTATTGGTCGGGATGATTATAATCCGGGCCTGTCATTCCTATCACCAGATAAGCTTGATTGACATCCATTTCCAGTTCAATCTCTACAGTTTTTTCCAGAAAATGAACTTTTTCAAATCTTGCGGGAGATATCTCTTCGTTTTTTAAATCCCCAAAGGTTTCTTTTACTTTTTCTTCCATTCCTTCAATGTTGAAATCACCCACAATGGAAAGAGCGCAGTTTGATGGGACAAAAAACTTACGATAGAATTTTTCGATTTGCTCTACAGTTGCTGACTCAATTATCTCTTTTTCCCCGTAGATTGGTTTTTGATACGGATGGCCCTTAAAAAGGTTTTGGTAGATAAGGGAAGAGGCATATTTTATGGGGTCATCTTCAACCTGGCTTATCTCTTCGAGAATCACCTTTTTTTCTTTATCGAGTCCTTCCTGAGTGAGTTTCAAGTTGAATAATATTTCCTTTTGATTATTTAGGGCAAAATCAGAATATTCAGCAGGAAGGGATATTTCAAAGACTGCCAGATCGAAACCTGTGTGGGCATTAAAATAGGCACCATGCCGGCGTATGTCCTGGCTGATCTTTGTGCCGCTTCTGAATTCAGTCCCCCTGAAAAGGATATAATGTTCAAGAATGTGAACCAGTCCGCTTGTTTTTTCTGATTCATCTTTTGTGCCAAGATTTACGGCAATCGCTATATTTATTAAGGGGAGAGTATGCTTTTCATAGAGAAAGACCTTAAAACCGTTTTTGAGCTCAAATTGTTTTGTTGGGATTTTTTCCGGAATAAGAGGGCTAATTAAAAGCAAGCAGAAGAGCGTTATAGCTGCAGGTTTGTTTATTTTATGGCTTTTATAGTAATCTTTGATCTTTTCTTTAAGCAAGAATAAGTGAAAAAATTTGTAACTTTTCAGTGTTACGCTCCAAGATAGAAGTTATTGAATTGATTTATTGTTTTTTTATCTCCTAAAACAAGGAGGATATCGCCTTTTTCTATTTTAATATCAGGAGAAGGATTAAAAACAATGTCTTCGCCAGGTTTTTTCACAGCGACTACAATGACATTAGCTGTTTTTCGTATATCACATTCTCTCAGGTTGCGGTTAACAATCTGAGAGCTCTTTTTGACTACAAATTCTTCCATATACAGGAGAAGTTCTTTTCTTCTGATAATAAGGTCTATAAAATCTACCACAGTCGGGCGGATCAGAGCTTGAGCAATTTTTAAGCCGCTCAGTTTAAATGGGCTGACAACCCTGTTGGCTCCAATTTGAAGAATTTTTTTCTCAGCTTCTTCGTCAAGAGCTTTAGAGAGAATAAAAACCGAAGGATTAATCAGCTTGGCAGTCAGAACGAGGTAGAGGTTATTAGCATCAGTGGGAAGAAGTGCAGCCAGGCCTTTAGCTTTTTTTATTCCGGCTTTTATCAGTATTTCTTCTTGGGTGGCATCACCCTTGATGTAAAGGCATCTATTGCTTTGTTTTAGTTCTTCTAATTTTTCCTCATTATTATCTATTATAACAAACGGCAGTTTTTCCTCTTCCAGCCTGTCTTTCACTACATTTCCCATCCGGCCCAGGCCGCAGATGATATAATGGTCTTTTAGATTTTCTAGCTTTTTTTCCATTTTTTTTCTCCGAAAAAACTTATTGATTCCACCCTCAAAGACGATTTCAGTTATCTTGGTGAAGGCAAAAATGGCAGTCCCTACACCGCCCAGAATAACAAAAATGGTGAACACCTGGCCCTGGGGTGAGAGCTCTTTTACTTCCCTGAATCCAACAGTGAAGATCGTGATGATTGTCATATACAGGCAGTCCAGGAACGGCCAATTTTCGATCACATGGAAACCTATAGTACCTATTAATATCACTAGAAGTATTAGAACTAATGGTTTCCACATCCTGAATTTATCTTACACTAACGCTAAACATGAGGCAATTAAAGAGGTGTTTTTTATAAATAGAACCATCCCCATTTTTGTGTTAAAATTTGTTTGGCTTTAAAGGAAGAATAATTATGAAGAACCGTCGCAAAGCAAAAATCCTGGTCGTGGATGACGAGGAAAACATCCGTAAATCCCTCAAAATGATTTTAGAATACGAGGGTTTCAGTTTCATTGAAGCAGCGGATGGGCTAGAGGCTCTGGACGTCATAGAAGAAACAGTGGGATTGGATTTAGTCGTACTTGATGTAAAACTACCCGGAAAGGATGGTCTGGAAGTCCTGGCGGAAATGAGAAAAAAGCCTTATACGCCAGAGGTCATCATGATATCTGGACATGGCACAATCAAGACAGCAGTGGAGGCAACAAAACTGGGAGCATTTGATTTTCTGGAAAAGCCTCTTCACAGGGAGAGAGTTCTGCTTTGCATCCGGAATGCGTTAAAGCAGAATAAGCTTTTAAGAGAGTGTCAGGATTTAAGGAAAAAAGCTGAGAAGAGATATGAGCTTATAGGAAATCATCCTTCGATGAAAAAACTCTGGGAAGAGATGTTGAGAACTGCTCCCACCAATGCGACAGTCCTCATTTATGGTGAAAGCGGGACAGGAAAGGAGCTTATTGCCCGGGCTATTCATGACCACAGTTTGAGAGTAAATGAGAGGTTTGTCCAGGTGAACTGTGCTGCAATTCCTGAAGAGCTGATAGAAAGTGAACTTTTTGGCCATGAAAAGGGCGCTTTTACAGGAGCTACAGAAAAAAAACTGGGAAAATTTGAGCAGGCAGATGGAGGGACGATTTTTTTGGATGAAATTGGTGATATGAGCTTAAAAACTCAGTCCAAAGTTTTACGCGTCCTGGAAGAAGGGGAAGTACAAAAGGTTGGCTCAAGTAAAATCAACAAGGTAGATGTAAGAGTAATTGCCGCGACCAATAAGGATTTAAAAAAAGAAAAAGAAGAGGGGAACTTTCGGGAGGACCTCTTTTTCCGGTTAAATGTCATTCCACTTTATTCACCTCAATTGAGAGAGAAAAAAGAAGACATTCCTCTTCTTGTGGAATATTTTAGTAAAAATTACTCTGATGAAAATAATTTTAAAGTCAAAAAATTTTCTAAGGATGCCATTGAAGCTATGATTAAATATCTCTGGAAAGGGAATGTCCGGGAGTTGAAGAACGTTGTGGAGAGATTGATTATTATGACCGATGCCGATATAATTGAGAAAAAGGATCTTCCGGACCAGATCAGAAGAGAGATAAATATTTATCTTCCTGATTCGAAAGATATAAAAACACTAAAAGAGTTCAGGGAGTTAGCTGAAAAAGACTTCATCCTGGCAAAGCTTAAAGAGAACAACTGGAATATCTCTCAGACTGCGAGAGAAGTTAGTACTCCTCGGAGTAATCTTTACAAGAAGTTAGAGCATTATGGCATTAAAATAGAGGCTGGAGTAGGCGAGGCGGTTGCCCCATCTTCTCTTGAGAAGAAAGGGGAGGAAAGTCCGAACTCCAAAGGGCAGGATGGTCGCTAACGGCGACTCCGGGCAACCGGAGGAAAGTGCCACAGAAAACATACCGCCCCGTGAGATAATGGCTTTTGCCATCTCATGAGGTAAGGGTGAAAAGGTGAGGTAAGAGCTCACCGTTCTGGTGGTGACATCAGAAGCATGGTAAACCCCATCCGGAGCAAGACCAAATTGGCCCTTTAAAAGATGGCCCGTCTTATAGGGTGGGTAGGTCGCTTTTCCCCATGAGCAATCATGGGGTTAGATAAATAACCGCCCCTGCTGGAACTTCAGTGGGCACAGAATTCGGCTTACGTCCTGCTCCCGCCACTATTTACTAAAGATGTAGGGGTTTGATTCATCAAACCCACTAGTTGCTATAATAAAATTAGGTTCATCTCCCAATTAGTTGGCAAAATAATATAAGAGACATATAATTACGCTGTCATCCGCACTCCTTTTTGTCATTCCCGCGGAAGCGGGAATCTAGAAATATGAAAAAGTTTTACGTTTATATCCTTTGCAGTAAACGAAATGGCACTTTATATACAGGTGTTACTTCTGATATTGTAAAAAGAGTTT
>JADHWO010000017.1 GCA_016783445.1 Candidatus Aminicenantota bacterium | reverse complement strand
GCCCTGCTAAAATTATAAAAATTGAAAAAGTGAAAAAAGAAGAATAATGATAGATGACTACAAGAGTTATCTCGATTTAAAAAATCTAAGGCTCTATTTAAATCAAATATCCAAATTTCCTGTCCTCTCTCAAGAGGAAGAAAAAAAGTTAGGAGAACGCATACATAAAGGTGACAAGAAGGCTCTTAGACAATTAATCGAAGCGAATCTCAAATTTGTTGTTTCCTATGTGAAAAGGTACAGGGGAATGGGACTGGGCATATTTGACCTTATCAATGAAGGCAACCTGGGCCTTATTGTGGCTGCAAAACGGTTTGATCCCAGCCGAAATGTCAAGTTTATATCCTATGCTGTGTGGTGGATAAGGCAGGCAATAATACATTCCTTGACACGATATTCACGGAGTTATCATATTCCACAAAAGTCATCCGATAAAATATCAGAAATGAAAAAAAAAGAATCCAAGCTGAAAACAGAGTTGGGAAGGGAGCCGACTAGAAAGGAAATAGCAAAGAGCATGGGCATAGCCACCGACGAGGTTGAGGATTTAGAAATGATGGACGAAAAGGGTATTTCCCTGAGTGATACATATTTTGATGAAAGTGCGGCAGTTGGAGATAAAATAAAGGACAACCTTAGCTCTTCTGTAGAATACCAGATAATAAAAAGTTCTATACAAAAGAAAATTAGAGAGCTTTTAAAGGAACTGGATGAAAAAGAGAAACATGTGATAGAATTAAGATTCGGATTAGATGATGATAAACCTCGTACCCTTCAGGAAATAGGAGATATAATGAATTTATCCAGGGAAAGAATAAGGCAGATTGAGCAGAAAGCAATGAGAAAATTGGCCCATTCTCACTCACTTCAACAACTCAGAGGATATTTAAACTGATGCCAGAAAGAACATGTCCGGAATGTCAGGGAACTGGATGGATTCTGGTAGAGTCTGGCTCCGGGACAGCCGCTAAACGATGTAAGTGCTTCCAGGAGAGGGAGAATCAGATCCTTTTCGACCAGGCTAATATCCCCAGAAGATACAGAGACTGTGCTTTTAAGAATTTTGAAATTCATAATGATTCCCATAAGGATGCTCTTAAAATTGCAAAAAAATTTGTCAAAAATCACCCTGTGCAGGACATCGGCCTTCTTTATATGGGTCCATGCGGAGTTGGGAAAACACATCTGGCTGTTGCCACAATTCATGAATTGATAGAAAAAAAGAGCGTTCCTTGCTATTTTTGTGACTTCAGGGAATTGATAAGGAATATACAGAGCACATACACGCCTGATTCCTCGCAGAGTGAGTCCGATGTTTTAACACCTATTTTTCAGAAAGATGTTCTTGTCCTGGATGAATTAGGGGCAAAAAGAACAACTGCTTGGGTAGAAGAAACGGTTTTTTATATTATTAATAACCGGTATAACAATAAAAAATTGACCATCTTCACTTCTAATTATCTGGATAGTGAAGAAGATGAAGAAGATACCAGGGAGTCATATTTTAAAAAAGGCGGAGAGACTCTTGTAGACAGAATTGGAGTCCGCTTAAGGTCCAGGATTTATGAGATGTGCAAAATTGTCGAGATGTGGGGGAAGGATTACCGCAAAGAGATCAAACAAGCCGGTTATCGTTTTTAGTTACTGAAAGTTTACGTTTTGTTGTTAATAACTCGGAATTTTAATAATTTCTCCATAACATTATTACGCTAAAATTTATTATATTTAAGTTTCTCTATTAACTTTGAATTCCATACTTTTAACAACAAATTTAAAACTTTTAATTAAGAAATTATATATTTTCCTTTTTTTTTTCTTTATGTACTCTGGGAAATTTCTCTGAAGCGTTGATATTCTCGATTAATTTTGTTAAATTAAAAACGATTTGCTCCTCGGTAGCTCAATCGGCAGAGCGGGTGGCTGTTAACCACCATGTTGTAGGTTCGAGTCCTACCCGAGGAGCCAATTATGGCTCTTTGTGTAAGAAAAGATAGCAGAGAAAGGGTAATTTAAAGTATATCTTAGACTTCCATGGTCTATTTTAGCTCTGTATTCTTGTTGTTTTTTGTTATACAAGCCTTGAGTAATACACCATATGAAAGATTTAGAGAAAAAGTTAAGCTCAGTGTGTAAACGATCATGTTCAGTCCCACAATTCCTTGATATAAAGATATTTGCTGTGTAAATTAGTCAAGGAATCCAAGCAAAGCTTTTCGCATGTCATCTGAGGGAGAAATTCATTACATATGGAAAGCTTATAAGGTTGTTCAAAAACCAAGATTGGAAGGGATAAAAGTTATGAGCGATAAACGCTTAATAAAAAGACGTGAATTCCTTAAAATGTCATCAGCTACGGTTGTCGCCGGGCTGACAGGGAGACTGACTGGCAAGCAGTTGACAGACAGCGCGGTTACAATAGAAGAAGCCGCACGCAAAGTGGGAAGGCTGCCCCGCCGGAAGCTGGGCTACAGCGGGCGGGAGGTTTCCATTTTGATAGGAGCTGGTGATCTTGCTGCGGCTCCCACCGAAGCAGGAATTTTATGCGGGGTGAACTACTGGCATAAGGTTAACCGTTGGCTGCGGAGCGGGGTGCCGGATTCTATCCTTAGGAACCGCGAAGCTCACTACTGCCAAGTAACAGTGGACCGGGTAGGCGGAGATCATTATATAGGCCGCATCGACGAGGAAGAACATTACGCATTTGTAAAGGAGACTTTAAAACGGACAGGTCTCGGGTATTTCGACGACATGCAGCTCCATTACGGCTACCACAATACGGACGAGCTCAAAAAAGAGATGGGTTTTATACGCGCTTTTGAACGGCTGAAAAAAGAAGGACTGGTGAAACATCTCTGCCTTTCACAGCATGGATATGCCGGTAATTCCAGGGTGCCGGGCGGACAGAGCGCTGCAGAGGTGCTGACCGCTGTGGTTGAAGACGGCCTATATGAACACGCCCAGTTCATCTATTCCTACGGTGCTGACCCAGAAATTGACCGGTTTATGGAATTTGCCCGTAAAAAAGGCTTTGGCACTATAGCCATGAAGACTGCACGCGGCATCGGACGCATGAAGCAGGATCAGGCATTTATGGACAAGCTGCCATCCGGCACATCCCCTCACAATGCGCTGGTGCGTTGGCTGACCACAAGTACCAAGCTTGACGCTGCTGTTATCCGAGTCAGAAACCTCAACGAATTCGTGGAAACATATTCAGGCGCAGGAAAGGAACTGCGTTCCCAGGACGCACGGGCAATCGAGATGATGACAACTCAGGCTGACAGGACAGCTTGCCGCTTGTGTACAGAATGTCAACCCCACTGTCCTCAGCAGGTGCCGATAGCCGAAATCCTGCGTTTCGAGCGTTATGCTATGGATGACCATGACTGGAATAAAGCCAGAAAGCTTTACGCCAAGCTTCCTCGCAAGAGTGATGCGTGTGTTAATTGCGGAACCTGTATTCCGTACTGCCCACAGGGTCTTAGGATTCCCGATAAACTCGAATCAGCCCATGCTCTTCTAAGCTAAGCTTAGCAAAATTATTTTTAATAATGAAATAGGGATTATTTTGATTTTCTGCTTTTTTGAAGCTTTATATAAATCGGGGTCAAGAGAAGTATCCTTGCCGGTAATTGTCACAGGTCCTTTTTAAGGAAGATATGTGAAGACCTTACTATGCCCTCTGAAATTTTATCAGGCAGGATAAAAAATAACACACGCAAAATGGTGACAAAATCCGAGAGTGAAAAATCCGAAATCTCCTTGACTTCATTGTTTTCAGTGAATTAGAATGAATGAGTCTTGGCAGAGCGGGTGGCTGTTAACCACCATGTTGTAGGTTCGAGTCCTACCCGAGGAGCCAGCAAATTCTTGATCTTGATCCTTAGAGGAGGTTAATAATGGCTAAAATGGATGAAAAACAGGAAAGAACATGGGCGATGATTTGTCATTTGGCAGCGCTGGGTACTTTTATAGTTCCTCTTGGAAATATCATCGGACCGCTGATTTTCTGGCTGATAAAGAAGGACGAGTCTTCTTTTGTTGATGACCAGGGAAAAGAAGCTCTGAATTTCCAGATATCTTTTACTATATATTGCATTATTTCGGCTATTCTTATCGTTATAGTCATCGGAGTTTTTCTCCTGATCGGATTACTAATATTGTTTATAGTATTAGTTATAATTGCTGCTATTAAATCAAGCGAAGGTGAGAAGTTTCGATATCCTTTTGCAATAAGATTCATCAAATAAGTTTTTTTACACCGGGAATTAGAAAGGTAAACTTGTGTGTTTATACAGCTTATTTTCTTGTTGTTATTACATCTACTATGTAATTCGAATAAAGGGTTTATTTTAATTATCTATTCTATAGCTTAAAAGGGGGAAGGAAAATCACCCCGCAAATCACCTCGTTAGGCTATTTACTTTTCTTTTGGATATTGATAATTCTAAGTCTATTATTGCAAAAATGTCTCGAAGATGTTTGTGCTCTGAAGACATAACTTGTTGTATGTGCTTGACAAGGCATGAAATATATTCTATAAATTCGGAAGTTTAAGAAAAAAAATTGAAAACGGAGGGAAACAAATGAAACGATTTACTTTTTTAAATCCTAGATGGAAAGCGGTGTTTACTCTGGCTGTATTTATGTTTGCAGTTGTTTCATTCGCATCTGCACAAGATGAGAATGGCGAGGACCTGAAAGAGACTTTACAGAGGCTTTCAGAAGATGCTGCTCGAAGCTATGTCTCACCGGTTGTTTCTGCCTTTGGTTCCAATTTGAACGGTGGCTGGTTTCACAAGGCACCTCCCGCAAAAATATTTAGCCTGGATTTGGAACTCGGCTTAAAGGGCATGGGAACGTTTTTCCCTGAGGAGCGTGAGTACAGGCATTTTTCAACAAGCGGTAAATTCCAATTTAACTCCGAGCAGGCAACAGAAATAGTATTAAATACTGTCGGATTAAGTTTGCCAACAGAAGTTGAAGCTGCCTTAAGAGACCAAATTATGGATATGGAATTTACTGTAGGAATATCTGGCGCAACTATCATTGGCGATTCAGATGATTATATTAAGATCTCATTTGATGGAGGAAGTATTGAATTTACTGATCCAAACACTGGACTACCTCGAACAGAGGCAGTCGATCCGAGGGTAGTAACCCTTGAGGGTATTGGGGGTCTCGGTGACTTCTTGGCAGATATTTCTTTCCTTCCGTTTGTAGCACCTCAAGTAGGAATTGGGACTATTCTTGGAACACGAGCGGTATTCCGTTACATACCAGAGATTGAAATACCAGGTGTTGATTTCACTGAAGACATTGGAGCGTTTAGCTGGTTTGGTTGGGGTGTACAGCATAATCCAGGAGTATTTTTTCCGAACCCACTTCCACTTGATATTTCGGTCGGCTTTTTTAAACAGACATTAAAAGTTGGGGATATTTTTGAAGCAAATACAACGGCTTACGGGTTGACTGTGAGTAAACAACTTGGAACAGGAGCATTCAACATAACTCCTTATGCCGGATTTTTATTCGAAAAATCGGAGCTGAATTTTACCTATGATTTTGTCGTGGATGATGAGGAATTTGAAATAGATTTTTCACTAGAGGGAGAAAATAAAAGCCGTATTACACTTGGCCTGAGTCTGAGACTGCTTCTGTTTAATATCAATGCGGATTATAATATTGGAAATTATAATTCCATAACAGTGGGATTTATGTTTGCAATCTAAAGCATAATTCTTTCTTAATTTAAAAATTTAGTTATACAAAAAAGAGTTTGGTTTTGATGTTATTTTTAAAACCATACTCATCTTTTTAATTTTCCTGCCTTCATAAGATAATATTCAATTTTATACAACCTGAATTATTCAAAAAAACTGCCGACTTCTTTACATATATATTTATAAATAATACAGGTTAATTATAGTCGGAAGCATCTTTAGTTCCGTGATAAAGAAACAGTCAGGCAAACTGATTCGTCAGCCCGTGGATTTTCCCCAGCGAGGAAAATCCACTTATTCCTCGGCTCGCTCTCCTCTTTGAGGAACCATGCCCGCTCGCCTCCGGATGGCTTCTTAACCAGATTGCCTGACTTCCAAAGAAATTGTTACGGAAATAAGGATGCTTACATTAAAGTTTTTTTTAATTGTATAATTTTTTAAGTTACATTAAATTATCGTATATAGTGAGTAAATAAGACCACAGAGGAACAGAAATGAGCATAATAAAGAATAAAAATCTTATAACAAGTACGTTAATGGGGGGGGTAATTTCTTTTACCTTATTTTTTTTGTTTTTAGTAAGCGTGCCTTCCTGCAAGAGCAAAAAAGAGAGCCATCCTCCAGGTAAATTAGTAGAAGTGAAGCTTGGAGTTGAGGTTTTCCTGAAAAAGCATCTGGATTTAGTAAAAGGGAAAAGAGTAGGCTTGATCACTAATCCCACAGGCATGGACGGTAATTTAGTGAGCACAGTCGATCTTTTTTATAAAAATCCGGATATTAATCTTGTAGCACTATACGGACCTGAGCATGGAGTAAGAGGAAATTCGCAGGCTGGCGAGTATGTTCCTTTTTATATTGATAAAAGGTATAACATTCCTGAATTTAACATACCTGTATTCAGCCTATATGGGCAATCACTTAGACCTGAAAAAGGAATGTTTAAAAATATCGATAAATATATGCGTTCTTTTGACACTAAAAAAGTTGGAAAAATTCCTGAAGGCTCTATGGTAAAAAGCGTGGATGTGTTGTTGTTTGATATCCAGGATGCTGGAACAAGGATTTATACATACGTTGCAACAATGGCTTACTGTATGCAGGCGAGCGCAAAGAGCGGCATAGATTTTATAGTCCTGGACAGGCCAAATCCTATAAACGGTAGAGATTTAGAGGGGCCGCTCCTGGAGTATCCGGAATACAGCTCATTTGTTGGCCTTTATCCTATTCCAGTAAGACATGCAATGACTGTTGGCGAACTCGCGGCTTTATTTAATGATAAATTCTTGGAGAAAAAAGTCAATTTAACGGTTATTCCCATGGAAGGGTGGAAAAGGGAAATGTGGTATGATGATACATCTCTTCCCTGGATTACCCCTTCACCAAATATGCCAGCATTGAGTACAGCAACTGTTTATCCTGGTCAGGTATTTTTAGAGGGCACAAATATATCCGAGGGGAGGGGCACAACAAAGCCTTTTGAATTTTTTGGTGCACCCTGGATCGATGGGTATGAATTAACAGAAAAACTCAATAAACTCCATCTTCCGGGAGTAATCTTCAGAGAAGCATGGTTTACGCCCACTTTCTCGAAATATAAAGGAGAACTATGTGGAGGTGCACAGATACATATTTTGGATAGAAGCAAGTACAAACCTTTTGAATCTTCGCTCTTTATAATAAAAACAATAATGGATGCATATCCCAATTTTTTTAAATTCCACGGTGAATACTTTGATAAAATCATGGGAACATCAAAAATAAGAGAAGCCCTAAAAAAGGGGATACCTGTCAAGGAAATAATTCAGAGTTTTGACAAAGAACTTTACAGTTTTTTCGAATCGAGGAAACCTTATTTGCTCTATTAATAAGTTAAATACTTAAAGTATAAATGTCTGTTGCTAAAGTTAAGCCCTTAAAATTTCGTGAGCACGAATGAGGTTTTCCTTGACTTTAAGTCCAAAGCGACAAGATGATTCGCAGTAACCTGAACAGTTACTACAGTTGATAGCCATTTTGCTTTTAGGAAGTGCAGCATAATACTGCATGGCTTCTTTTTCCATCCTGTAATTCTCAAAGTACATTTTGTAGCGAAGGACATCGTTAATAGCAACATTATTCGGGCAGGAAGAGAGACATTCACTGCAGCTTACTCTGCAGTATTGATTGTTAGACTGGCGCTGATACTCTGCTATCACATTTAAATCGGCCCTGTTTAACGATTTCCCTGATGCTGCCACATATTCTTCAACATGGGAATAGCTGCTCATCGTTGGGATACAGCAGTGTATGCTGGGATTGCTCAGAACCCAGCTTATTGCAGCCTGAGGATAACTCACTTCTTGACTGATGAGAGATTTTAAATTTCCATGCCTTCCTCCAGCAAAGATTTTCATAGCAACAATACCTATTCCTTTGTTATGGACTGGCGCCATTAGAGGTTCGATTTCTTTTCCTTCCATGTGGTTGTAAATGATAAGAACAACTTGAGCAAAATCATTTTTTAGAACCTGATTCAGGGTAAGTTTTGCGTTATGCGTAGAAAATCCTGTGAAACGGATCTTCCCATCTTTTTTCAGCTGAGAATAAGCAGCCTGAATTTCTTCATCTTCAAGTAATGAAGTGTCGCTTACGCCATGGACCATGGCAATATCGATATAGTCAGTCTGCAAACGTTTCAAACTTTCTTCAACTCTTTTAATAATCTCATCTCTTTTAACTTTGGGAGATAAACCATGTTTGGTTGTAATGGTTATTTTTTTTCTTATGTCTTTTAGAGCCTCGCCGATGAATGTTTCACTTTTAGTGCGCATATAGCCTTCTGCTGTATCAAAATAGTTCACTCCTAGATCGTAGGCATACCTTAAGACATTCGGCTCAAAAAACGAGATGGCACCGCAGCTAACATCAGACACTTTGATGCCTGTTTTTCCAAGAATATTATATTTCTGAACCTTTATGGGTGAAGATCCGTTGTGTGTAGAAACTTTATTCCTAAAGCCTGCTTTTACATTTTTTGCCAGTCCAAAACCCAGCACACTGGAAGTAAAAGCTGTTAAAAAATTACGACGGCTTACATTAGTCATATTTTCCTCCTTTTTATTACTTCTTTTTTACCCGAATAGGTAGAAGTGGTTCTAATTTTTCAGCAAGCTTTTCATATTCTGGAGATATAAGGTAAATAATATAATTATCACCTCTTCGGTTTGGCACCATGAATTTTGCTCCTGGGCCAATTGAGCTTCTTGGCGGGAATGACTCATAAAAATCTATTTCAATCTCCTTATCGCTTATCTGAAGAACCAGTTTGCTTTTTGGTTTAAATCCGGCCCTCTTTATACACTCATCTGTCCAGTTGGTGGCAATTTGGAGCATGTTCCGTTGGAATCCAGATTCAATGATATTTCCTTTTAAGGCTCCGTCTGTAATTTCCACTTTACCAGCATTTATATCGATTTTGGAGAAGAAGCCATCAGCAAGGTTCTGATTTATTTTTACATCAGAAATTTCATAATTACGTCCCCGGGTTCCCACTTGAGACCCAAACCAGGAAGAAGGGATTTTTACTCCGTTTATCTCCTGATAGGGTCCAAAGTCGTGGTTGATTTCGTATTTGTCTTGAGATGGGTCAAAACCTTTTAATACCATTCTTTTGAGTGTAAATTCTTCAGAGTCAAGATAAAAGTCAACCTCAAGGTCACCTACATGAGTGGTAAACATATGGTGACTTTTTGGTCCAAAACTTTTTAATCCCTTAGACTCCAGTTGATCCTTAAAATTTTTTAAGGTGAACAAACCACACCGGAGTTTCGCCAGGCATAAATAAGTGGATTTCTGAAGACCTGAAAGCTCCGTGACTTTATTGAAGCAGTTTCTTTTAACTTTGTCCTGTTCAACCAGGGTGACCTCAGTAATGATAGGCTCTTTTCCCTCAGTTAACTTCATAAGGCCATCTGCAGACATATAATATGTCGTAGTACCATACTTAAAAGAATAATTCTTTACCTTTGATAAATTCTCTTTTCCTCCTGCTGCCTGGATATTATTTTCTATAATTTTGTCAGCTTGGGAGTAGGATAAAAAAACAGAACCAAAGAAAAACACCAGAAATGATAAATAAATTATCCAGCGGTGTTTGGTCATTTTGTCCTCCTCTTAAAAATATTATAGAAGATATTCTAAAAGATAGCATTTCTTTCTGCAAGATTAAAAAATAAATTTTGGTATTTTTTTCTTGAACAAGGTTCTAATATTCATGGCTCTCGCCATCTTTTTTATTTTATTTAAAATGTCAAATGTTGAGACACGACCCCAAATAAGATATAATAGCTCGTTTTTAAAGAAAAAAAGAAATGAGGAATATTATGTTGTTTATTGAAGTTAAAGGAAAAAAAATAGAAACGAACGAAGAAGGATTTTTGATCAATCATGAGGATTGGGCCAAGGAGGTTGCCGTACTTTTAGCTAAAGAAGAAGAGGGAGTAGAAGCTTTGACTGAAGACCATTGGGCAGTTATAAATTATATTCGAAATTATTACCTGGAGAAGAATTTAGCTCCCATGGTTCGAAAGATCTGTAAAACTACAGGCTTTCAGCTTAAATATATCTATGAACTCTTTCCTTCCGGGCCTGCTAAAGGAGCCTGCAAGGTTGCAGGACTCCCCAAGCCTGATGGTTGTGTTTAGGAGGGAACGACCTGTATGCTCTTTTTCCTGAAGTGCGGAGTTATTCTCTCTTTTCTATTATCAATTATTTCACTAACCATACTGGTTTTAAAAACTTTTTCATTCGGTAAAAAGCTGCTTTATGCAGAACCCCGGGGTGATGGAAAAAAGGGAATCCTTTATGCTTTTGGGCGGGGGATGATGCCCTGGGAGAAGGAAAGCGCAAGAAAACATCTTCCCACATATTGTGGAGGAATTTTGTACCATACTGGCATATTTGTTGCCCTGATTTATCTTTTTTACCAAATTTTCCACTCCGGATTATCTCGACCTGTTGTTTTTCTCCTCAGGCTTCTATTATCCCTTGGAATTCTTAGTGGCCTGGTTCTTTTTTTTAAAAGGATTTTACTTAAAACAATGAGAAAAATAAGCTGTCCGGATGATTTTTTTTCAAACATGCTTGTTAACCTGTTCCTGATTTGTGCTATTGTTCATACGTTTGTTGCACAGACTGCGCCCTTGTTCTTTTTAATATCAATCGTAATGTTTCTCTATATTCCCGTTGGAAAAATCCGCCATTGTTTTTTCTTTTTCTATACCAGAATTCTTTTTGGGCTTTTTTATGGCAGGAGAGACATTTTACCTCCAAAGACACACAGGGTTTAAGGCATGGACAACGAAACCGAAAAAAAAGATCCTTTTGAAGAAAAAATTGATCAACTGAAAACAGAAGATTTGAAGAAAGCTCTCCAGGTCTTTAGAGAAAAAATACATTCTGAATATGCAGCATATTTTAATTCCTGTGTTCATTGTGGCCTTTGTGCTGATTCCTGCCATTATTATTTAACGGACAGGAATATTCAGTCCATGCCTGCATATAAATTGAATCTGGCAGCCGGAATATTCAAAAGATATTTTAGCTTCACTGGAAAGAAAATCCCTGGATGGATAGGGGCAAAGAAATTCAACCACTCGATAGTGAGAGAATGGGTGGATTCTCTTTTTGGAAGGTGTACGCTGTGCGGCAGATGTTCTTTGAACTGTTCCGTTGGTTTGAATATTACATACCTTATCCGGACAGCCAGAAGCGCTCTTGCTTCTATTGGTCTTGTTCCTCCTGGCCTGCAGTCAACTGTAAATACAGCTCTAGAAAAAGGGAACAACATGGGCATACCCAGGGAAGACTGGATTGAAACAGTGGAATGGCTGGAAGAGGAGCTTCAGAGTGAGGTGGGGGACAAAAATGCAAGGCTTCCTCTGGATTTAAAAGGTGCCAGGCTTTTTTATACGGTCAATCCTCGCGAGCCCATGTTTTTCCCTTTATCCATTTCAGCTGTCGGCAAAATATTTTATGCAGCAGGGGAGAGCTGGACTTTCTCCAGTGATAACTATGATGTAACAAATTATGGTCTATACAGTGGTGATGATGAAGCTGCCGGAGTTATGTCAGACCGGCTTGTTAAGTCTATGAAAAATTTAGGCTGTAAAACTCTGGTGCTGGCAGAATGTGGTCATGGATTTAACTCCAACAGGTGGGAAGCGCCGGAATGGCTGAGCAAAAAATATAACTTCGAAGTAAAGAGTATCCTAGAAATTGTAGCCGATTATATACTGCAAGGCCGCATTAAACTTGACCCTTCTCTTAATCCGGATCCGGTCACTCTCCATGATCCCTGTAACCTTGTCCGTCTGGGAGGAATAGTTGAAGAGCAGCGATTTATTCTTAAACATGCTTTAACTCAATTCATCGAAATGACTCCTAACAGGGAGAAAAATTTTTGCTGCGGAGGTGGAGGTGGACAGCTGGCAATGACCCGGTTTAGCAAGAGACGTCTTGAGGCAGGAAGAGTGAAGGCCGATCAAATCCGGGATACTGGCGCCAAAGTTGTTGCAGCACCCTGTCATAACTGCATCGATCAGCTCATGGAACTCAATAAGCACTATAAGCTTGGAGTCAAGATAAAAACCGTCTGTGAAATTGTTGCAGATGCTTTAGTAATAAAAAAGAGAGAGAAAAGCTAGTCAGTTTATCTTTTTTTCTGTGAAGCAGCTATTTCTTTAACAGCTTCGATTGCTGTCTTTATGTGTTCTTCCGTATTAAAAGGGCCAATACCGAACCTGACAGCTCCATGGATTTTATCTGTACCCAGTTGTTCGTGGACAAGCGGAGCACAATGAAGGCCTGTGCGGGCGGCTATATTGTAATCCACATCCAGTATAGTGCCTGTGTTAAGAGCTTCAAATCCATCAATGTTAAAGGGAAGAATGCTTATATGGTCTGTCAGGTCATCCTGGCAGTAAAGAATTACCCCTTCGATATCTTTCAGCCCATCCCTTAGCATTGTTGTGAGTTTCATTTCGTGCTCATGGATGTTCTTTAATCCTTTTTTCTCGATCCATTTCACTCCTGCATTAAGTCCTGCAACACCTGAGGTGTTTAAAGTTCCGTATTCAAGCCTGTAGGGATACTCAAAGAGGTGGGTGCGGACTGCTGAACGGACTCCAGTGCCACCTGCACGTGTATGCCGTATTTCAATTCCTTCTCTGACATAAAGACCTCCAATTCCAGTAGGGCCGAGGAGAGATTTATGTCCGGTGAAAGCAACCACATCCACGTTCAGATCTTCAATATCAACGGGAACCTTCCCAACTGACTGAGCAGCATCTACAGCAAAAGGAATACCTCTTTCTCGGCAATACTTTCCGATTTCCTTGATAGGCTGAATGGTGCCGATTACATTGGAGGCATGATTGATGATGACAAGTTTTGTGTTTTTCTTGAACTTTTTGGTGAAGCTGTCTGGATCAACGAATCCCTTGTTTTCAAAAGGGATGTAGTCGACTTCAACGCCGTTATATTTATACAGATGATACAACGGCCTTAAAACAGAATTGTGTTCAAGGGTTGTGGTAATTGCATGATCACCTTTTTTGAGCATGCCATTAATGATGAGATTTAAAGCATCAGTGGAATTATAAGTGAAACAAAGCCTGTTTGGATCTTTTCCGTTAAAGAAATCTGTCAGCATCTTGCGGGTTGTTTCTACCAGTTCTCCTGCTTCCAAACAAAGGTCATATCCCGAGCGGCCAGGATTCACTCCATAATTCCTGTAAAAATTATCCATAAATGTATACACTTCTTCAGGTTTAGGGAAGGATGTTGCACCATTATCAAGGAAGATGAGTTTATCCATTCATAACCTCCAAAATCTGTCAATAATCCAAAAAACGGGGAAAAGGCTTGAAATCAAATTTATATTAAATTCCAGGCTAAAATCAAACAATTATTTAACAAAAAATTGACAGGGCTTTTCCACTTGGAATAAAATCTATGTTTATCTTTGTTTTTTTGGAAGTTATGAATGAGCAGATTTAATATAATACATGCTTTTTTTAAAGAAAGCACTCGGTTAGCCTTCTTGATAGATGCTTTAAATGAATGTTAAAATTTCAGGAGAAAAAAATGATTATTAAGAATAATATCGATGTGCCGGAAGATTCTGTTAATGAAGAAGAAGTTAAAAACGTTAAAAGAAGAATCCTTATAGGGCCAGATGATGGTTCCCATAATATTATAATGAGACATTTTAAGGTTCTTCCTGAAGGACATACTCCTTTTCACAGCCATGACCATGAGCATGTTGTCAAAATTGAAAATGGAAAAGGGATAGTGGTAAATGAGGAAGGAGAGGAAATTGTTGTTTCAGCGGGACAGAGTCTTTTTGTAAAAGGAAACGAAAAGCATCAGTTTAAAAATCCTTTTAATGAGCCATTTGAATTTTTATGTATAATCCTTAATCCTGAATAAGATGAAATTAAATAAAACTGCTTCGCTAGAACTTCCGATGAAGATAAATCCCAATAAAGCCATAGAGTTTCTCCTGGCAAGAGGGAACCTCCCAATCCTTTACTGGTTGAAAAAGGATATTCTTGAAGTTCCGGTAGAGAGGGAATTCAAGAATCTGCAAAAATTTGCCGCCCGCATCAGGATTTTAAATAGCCAGGGGCCCAACGGAGGGTGGAGAAAAAAGAAGTATGAAGGCCACCCTCGCTGGGAGAAAACTTATTACATAGTTGAGACATTAAAAAATGTATTCAAATTATATAACTTTGGATGTAGCTGCGAGGATGAAGGGATTAAAAAAGCGATTGAATTCCTGTTCTCAACACAGTCAAAAACAGGTGATTTTCGAGGGGCTTATCTCAATGAATATGCCCCCACTTATCATGCATTAACTCTTGAGATTTTGTGCCTTCTTGGCCAGGATAAAGATGAAAGGACTCAGAAAGGTTTTAGGTGGATTATCAAGAACAGGCAGGATGATGGAGGCTGGGTTATCCCATACAGGACTATAGATCAAGAACAGCTCAAAAGTCGCTATAATTTTGAAGCCCAGTTAACACTTAACCCTGTCAAACCTGATAAATCTCGTCCTTTTTCCCACCTTGTTACAGGCATGGTTCTTCGTGCCCTGGCGGTGTCTCCAACCTGGAGAAAGAGTAAAGAAGCGTGGAAAGCAGGGGAGTTGTTGCAGAGTCGGTTTTTTAGTGAAGATAAATATGATGACAGATGGCATCCTTCCTTCTGGGAAGAAATAACATATCCTTTTTGGGCCACTGATATCTTAAGCAGTCTTGATTCTCTTTCCCAAATTGGAGTTAGCGCAGAGAATAGTAAGGATGCACAAAAAGGTTTAAACTGGTTATTGAATAAACAGACTAAGCAGGGTTATTGGGAGTCAGGAAGTAAAAAATCTGTTCTGGAAGATGATCTGTGGGTGACTTTTGCTGTTCTGAGAGTTTTTAAAAGATTCGGATTGTTTGAGTTTTAGCTTTTATCTTTATCCAATTTTCAATTTATATACTCTAGCAAGTTCCTCGATTCTCCATTTCTCTATTTTCTGCATGATTCTAAATTTTGACAAAATTATCCTTAAAAATCGAGTGGAATTTTGAAATGTAAAAGTAAAGGTGTTATTGTAATAAAGTTAGAAACAATTAAATGAAATATTTCCTAATTTTTGGCAGTAATCTTGGTGACAGAGAGAAGAACTTGACCGATGCATTATCTCTACTGGAGAAAGAAGGAGTTGAAGTAATTAGTGTCTCATCTCTATATGAAACCCAGCCTGTAGATTTACCATCTCAACCCTGGTTTTATAATCAGGTTGTAGAGGTCAAATCTAACGTAAATCCAAAGCTTCTCCTGGAATTGATAAAAAAAATTGAAAAAAAAATGGGAAGAGAGTACCACGTCAATAAAGGTCCTCGTGTAATAGATATGGATATTCTTCTAGCAGAAGATACTATTGTCCAGACAAAAGAATTAATTATTCCCCATCCCCGAATGGAGGAGAGGAATTTTGTGCTTGTCCCATTTGCAGAAATTTCCCCTGATACAGTGCATCCAATGCTTGACGAAAGAATTGGAGATTTATTAAGGAAATCAAATGACAGTTCTCTTGTGAAGAAAATTAGTACTCCCATTTGTTAAAAATAGTGATTCCAAGCAATAAAAGAAAATTCATTTTGCAGCTGAAGATATTTTATTATAATAATTTTTCTTTAATGCGAAAAATTGCTCTTTATTTCTTCATATTCTTTCTCACTGTTTTGATATCCTTTGCCACTGAAATCAAAGGAAAGGTTCGCAATCCTGAAGGAAAGCCTGTTTTTAAAGCTGAGGTCCTTCACCGCTCGAGCGGAAACAGAATTTTTACAGATGAGGAAGGTCTTTTTTATTTATCTGTTCCAGATAAGGAAAAGATCAGGCTTGAAATCATTCATCCGGATTATATTACACAAGAAATTGTCCTTAGTGCTCAAGACCTTAAAAGAAAGATTGTTGTAACACTTATTCCTTATATAATGAAGAGGGAAGAGATTATGGTTACTGCCTTAAGGCATCCTGAATCATCTGCAAGCGTTCCTGCGGCAGAAACAGTTATTCCTAAAGAAATTCTTGAAGAAGAGATGGCGCCAAACATTACAGAAGGGCTTGTAAATCTTCCTGGAGTATCCAGTATTGGAACTGGTGGATTTTCTTTAGTCCCCAATATTCGCGGCTTAGCCAGAAGAAGAGTATTGATTTTGATTGATAATGCCCGTGTGACAAGTGACAGACGTACAGGTCCAAATGCTTCATTTGTCGATCCTAGAGATATTGAAAAAATCGAGGTTTTGAGAAGCCCTTCTTCAGTTTTTTATGGTTCTGATGCCATAGGTGGGGTTATTCACATTCTGACAAAAAAACCTGCCGTGCAGGATAGACTTCAAGGGAATTTTAATATTAAATATGGAACAATAAACAAGGAAAAAGGCCTCGGTTTTTCACTCCAAGGCAGCAAAAATAAGACAGGTTTTTACCTATCTTTCCATGGAAATGATGCTGAGAATTATTCCTCTCCTTCCGGTAAGGTTCTTCAGTCTTATTTCACGCAGGGCAGCCTTTTCGGGAAAGTCTCTTACATATCTGAAAAAAGAGAAATTGACTTGAGCTTTTTGGGATCAAGGGGAGAGAATATTGGAAAACCAAATCAGGACAGCTTATCAAGACCTACATGGTATCCCAGAGAAATCCAGAATCTTTTTCAGGTTCATTGGCTAGAAAAGGAATTGGGTCATGAAGGGGAACTTGCCCTGCATGCCTATTTTAATCCAACCTTTTTAGAGACAAAAAAAGAGGAAATTGAAGACTACAAAACAAAAGAATCTTACAGCAAGATACAGAGTTTCAATTTCGGGTTTAATATTTCTTACGGAAAAAAAATTGGAGAATATTTTCGTCTAAGCAGTGGAGCTGATTTTTACGGCCGATCTTCAGTCGAATCTTATAATAAGGACATTTATTTCGATTCCTCGGGTTATGAGGAAAGTGTTTTAGAGCAACGCCCCTTTACAGATGGGAACAGGAGAGATCTGGGTTTTTTTCTCTCAGCTGATTATAATGGAATAAAAAATCTCGACCTAGTTGGCGGGCTTCGTTTGGATTTTCTGCGGATGGAGGCTTTGCCAGGTAATGCTCCTCCCTCTGAGGTAAGGAATTACAGGGCATGGACGGGTTTTCTGGGATGTTCATTTAAGCTCTTTAAGCAATTTATTGTCTTTGGGAACGTGTCCAGAGCTTACAGGGCACCAGGTCTGAGCGAGATGTTCTATACTGGAATATCAGGCAGGGGATTTATCCTTTCTCAACCTGACCTAAATCCAGAGACAAGCTTGAATCTTGATTCGGGCATTAAATTCATCAACAAGAGATTTTTTGCAGGTCTTTATGCCTTTTATTATGAAATTGATGATTTGATCGAACGTTACAGAATAGACCCGGAAGAAAACATTTACACTTACGGAAATATAAACAGAGGAAAGATTTGCGGATATGAACTGGAAGTGGAATATTACCCTGTGCAAGGATGGAAAATATTCGGAAATTTCTTTTCATTTCAAGGAAAAAGTAAGGAAACAGGAAATGTTTTGAATGATATCTCTCCTCCACGTTTGTTTATTGGAACACGGCTCTGGCTGGGTCATTTCTCAACAGAAATTAACTCCACCTTCCAGCAGAAGAAAAAAGATCCAGGTCCGGCAGAAATTCAGATTCCTGGTTACGCAATAGCCAATCTTAAAGCAAGTTATTTTTTTGATTCATCTTTCCGTGTTTATGTTGTACTCTCCAACCTTTTTAATAAAAGTTATTTGGCTAGGCCTGATTCTGATTCCGTTGAAGAGCCTGGGCGGAATTTTATTATTGGCTTAAGTTATACTTTTTAAGATTATGTTTTTTAAGCTGATAATATAAGGGATAAAAGTAAAAGGCTAATTTTTCTGACTTAAAGCCTTATTATCTATTTATAGAAAACTCTATTGACAAGAAGGGGATTCTTCATTTAAGAGAATTATTAAAAGATATAATAATAATAATAAAGAAAATAAAGAGTCATACAGATCTGGTTAAAGGGAAAAAATAAGGAAAGGAGGGAAAATGAACTTTTTAATTTTTAAGAGAAAGGTTAATTTATTCTGTATTTTATTTCTTTTATTAACGCTTTTTACCATACAACAGGCCTGGTCTTTTCCACTTGAAGCCATCATGAATTATGCGTTTCCTTCGGGATTAGTAGCATCTCCCAGGGGAGACCTTGTAGCATGGGTGTTTAACTGGGAAGGAAAACGAAATATCTGGATTGCCCAGGCACCTGGATATAAAGCTCGTCAACTTACTCAGTATTCTCTGGATGATGGTCAGGAATTGGGTCAGCTTTCTTTTAATTCAGAGGGGACTATCATCGTTTATGTTAGAGGCGGTTCGGCAAATCGAGCCGGGGAATTTCCCAATCCCACTTCAAACATTGAAGGAGCGGAACAGGCTCTTTGGGCTATTAAAGTTGAAGGAGGAGAGCCATGGCGACTTGGCCAAGGTAGTAATCCTGTGCTTTCACCTGATGGAAATTCAGTTGTCTACAGTTCAAGAGAAAGAATTTACATGATATCCCTCGATGAATCTCCGAAACCAAAACTTCTTTTTAAAGCGCGAGGAAGGAACAGAGCTTATACCTGGTCACCGGATGCCTCTAAACTTGTCTTTGTAAGCTCCAGGGGAGACCATAGTTTTATAGGTATTTATGATTTAGAAAATAAATCTATAAAGTGGATTTCTCCTTCTGTAGACAGGGATGGTTATCCGGTTTGGTCACCTTGTGGGAAATATATTGCATTTATACGTTTCCCAGGAGCCATGGGAACTCCATCATACAGAATGGATAATGGGCAAAAATTTTCTTTGATGGTTGCAGACATAAAAAACGGACAAGCAAAGGAAATATGGCGTTGCCCGAATGAAACCGGCGGTTTTTCCCAGTATTATCCTGCCCAAACACTCCGCTGGGGAGCTGACGGTTTTCTTGTATTCTACTCGGAACATGAAAAATGGATGCATCTTTACTCAATATCCGTTAAAAATAAAAAAATAGTTTGTCTTTCTCCAGGAGAGTATGAAGTAGAGGATAGCTACATTTCAGCAGATGGAAAAATATTAATCTTCAACTCAAACTCCGGTGATATCGACCGCAGGCATCTCTGGTCTGTTCCAGTTGCAGGTGGAAAGGTTAAGCTTCTTTCCCCGGGAAAAGGAATTGAATGGGCTCCAGCTTTAGTTTCCAATGGCAAGGATCTCGTTTTCCTGTGTTCAACTGCTTCCCAGCCTGCAGCTCCAGCCGTTATGAGTATTAACGGAAAGAAAAAGCGACTGATTGCACCTGAGGCCATTCCAGAAACATTTCCGAAAAAAGATCTGGTCGAACCACAACAGGTTGTGTTCAAAGCTCCGGATGGACTCGATATTCACTGCCAGCTTTTCCTTCCCAAAGTAGCAAAGAGCGGAGACAACCGGCCTGCGGTAATTTTTATGCATGGCGGGCCCATCCGTCAGATGCTTCTGGGTTGGCACATGCGAGGTTATTACCATAATGCCTATGCTTTGAATCAATATTTAGCCAATAAAGGATATGTGGTTCTTTCTGTAAATTTCCGGTCAGGAATTGGATATGGATTCGATTTCCGCACGGCTCGAGATCAAGGTCCTCGAGGAGCATCCGAATACCAGGATATTGTGGCAGCAGGACGATATTTGCAGAAACGGCCTGAAGTTAATCCCAATAAAATCGGGCTCTGGGGAGGTTCCTATGGAGGTTATCTCACAGCACTGGGCCTTGCCAGGGATTCGGAACTATTTGCCGCAGGAGTCGATTTACACGGTGTTCATGACTGGTCTCTCAGAGGACGGCGTCGCGATGGAGGAGGATGGGGAATTCGTGGAGAGGATCTGATGAGTTCGGCTTATCAATCTTCACCGGTTGCTGATGTATACTTCTGGACTTCACCTGTCCTTTTTGTTCATGGAGATGATGACAGGAATGTGGATTTTATCCAGACAACAGACCTGGTCCAGCGTCTGAGGCAATTAGGAAAAGCCCACATAGAGATCCTTGTATTTCCCGATGAAGTTCATGGTTTTCTTCGCCATGACATATGGCTCAATGTTTATAATTCTGCAGCTGGTTTTTTCGACCGTTTCCTTAAAAACATAAAAAAATAGAACACTGTATATAAGATAGAACGCAGGCTTAGATAAAGACTTGGACTTTGAAGTTTTTTAGTATCAGATCATGCTGGAATAGAGGCTATCAGTTTTATAGACAATATTGACTTCAGCTTCCCTTGGCTTGTATTTGCGGATTAATCTTGTTGGTTCTCTTCCATTTTGTATGGGTATTAATCAGAAAGTATTTGTGAATGGTCTCGCTCCCGTTCAGATTTTTCACGCCATCCCTTTATCGCTCTTCTCGGCGGCTGCGTAACTCGCTCCGCTCAAACATACTCGCCGCCCGACTTTGTCGGGTTTCCTCGAAGAACGATTCAGGGAGGCTAAATCTTCAAAGGTCGCTTCATCCATCCCCGAACACTTTCTATTAATCTATCAAGACATGTTTTGCGCATACAAAATGGAAGAGAACCATCTTGTTTAAGAGATTCATTTGAAAACCTCTTGTTAAAATGCGTTTTTTATGTGATAAATGGAGAATTTCTCGTTATCGTTAAAAGATAAAGAAATAACATCAAATCGGCATTCAATATCCTGAAGATTATTTTTTACAAGGAAACCCTGAGCAATTTTTTTAATCTGCTGCTGCTTGGAGGGCGTAACGGATTCTTCAGGAAAACCAAAATTTTTACTCCTTCTTGTTTTAACCTCTACAAAGACTAAAATATTCCTTTTTTGCGCGATAATATCAATTTCTCCTCTAAACAGACGATAGTTCTTTGTTATAATTTTATATTTTTTATTTTTTAAGAAACGAAGAGCAATTTCTTCGCCTGATCTTCCCAGAGCATGAGGTGTATCCTTATCCTTTTCCAAAATTCCCTCTTGTATTCAGCTCTTAGCTTTTCCTCTTTTCCACCTAACGCCGTCTTTTGTGTCCTCTAAAACAATTCCCTTACGGAGTAGTTCATCTCGGATCTGGTCAGCCAATTTATAATTTTTTTCTTTTCGAGCTTTTTCTCTTTCCTCGATTATTTTTAAAATTTCAGAAGGTAACATCTCCTCTTTTTCTTCATGGAGGACTCCCAAAACTTCATCAAGAGAGTTGAAGGAAGATACCAGCTTATCCGCGTCTTCTCTGTATATTTTTCCCTGAGAAATAAGGATGTTGACTTTTCTGATCATCTCAAAGATAGCACGTAAAGCAACAGCGATATTTAAGTCATCATTGAGTCCACCTGTGAAATTTTGATTCATCTCTTCAATAAGAAGAGGGATTTCCTCATTTTCTCCTTCTTCAAATGAACGATTTTTTAACTCATAGAGAAAGTCTTTTATCCTCTGGAAGGAAGCGCTGGCCTGTTCGAGAGCTTTAAAAGAAAAGTTTAGCATTTTGCGGTAATGGGTAGATAGAAGCAAGAACCGAAGAATGGATGGATTTACATTTTTATTAAGGAGATCACGCAGGGTGAAAAAATTTCCTTTGGATTTTGACATTTTCTCCCCATCAACGATGAGATGATGGCAGTGAATCCAATAATTGACAAATTTTTTCCCACTATAAGCTTCAGATTGCGCAATTTCATTCTCATGGTGAGGGAAAATATTATCTGTCCCTCCGCAGTGGATATCAAATGTTTGACCCAGGTATTTCGAGCTCATTACTGAACATTCTATATGCCAGCCTGGCCTGCCTGCCCCAATTTCTGTTTCCCAGAATGGCTCTCCCTCTTTTTTGTTCTTCCATAGAGCAAAATCATTAACATTTTCCTTCTCATATTCGTCCGATTCTATTCTTTCCCCTGGTTTTAGCTCTTCGAGATTGATTTTTGAGAGCTGTCCATAATTTGGAAATTTTGCGATACTAAAATAAACAGAACCATCCTTTTTATAGGCATATCCTTTTTGCAGGAGCCCTTTTATCATTTTTACCATGTCCTGAATATGCTCTGTAGCCCGTGGATAAAAATCAGCTTTGAGAATATTCAGCACATTGATATCTTCAAAGAATGTATCAATATACTTTTTTGTATATTCCTGAAGTTTGATTCCTTCAGCATTAGCTCCTTTAATTGTTTTATCATCCACATCCGTGATATTCATGACATGTTTTACTTTATAGCCTTTGAAGATGAGGAATCTTTTTAATAAATCTTCAAAAATATAGGCGCGGCAATTGCCGATGTGGGAATAATCGTAAACAGTAGGGCCGCAGGTGTAGAGCTTGATTTCTACAGGCGTAATTGGATTAAAAGGCTCTAATTTACCACTCAAAGTGTTATAAAATTGGATCATGATAACATATTATTAAAGATAACAAACAACTGAGTCAACAAAAAAAGGGAATCATCTTTATTTCCGTGATAAAGAAACAGTCAGGCAAACTGATTCGTCAGCCCGTGTATTTTCCCCAGCGAGGAAAATCCACTTATTCCTCGGCTCGCTCTCCTCTTTGAGAAACCATGCCCGCTCGCCTCCGGATGGCTTCCTAACCAGATTGTCTGACTTCCAAAGAAATTGTCACGGAAATAAGGATGCTTATCGTTTGTTGACTGGGTAGGATATTTGTGCAATAATCTTGAAACTTAAATGGATGATTTAAGGCATGAAAGCCATAGTTGGGATTCGACGGGAAGATAAAAACCCATGGGAAAAAAGAGTTCCTCTTATCCCTTCCCATGTACGGGAAATTATTCAGAAACATCCACTTGAAATATGGATTCAGCCATCCCAGGTCCGTATTATTCCAGACAAAGATTATCTTCAAGAAGGTGCTAGGATTGAAGAGGATATCATTCCTTGTTCGATAGTTTTTGCAATTAAGGAGATCCCCAATAATCTATTAAATCAAGAAAAGGTTTATGTGTTTTTCTCTCATACAACAAAGGGCCAATCCCACAATATGCCAATGCTTCAGAGGATGATAGACCTTAAATGTACCTTGATTGATTATGAGAAAATTGTCAATGAGCAAGGACAGAGGCAGTTGTTTTTTGGAAAACAGGCTGGCCAGGCAGGAATGATTGATAGTCTATGGGCTTTAGGACAGAGGCTGAATTATGAAAAAAAGGAAAATCCTTTCTCGCAAATTAAACAGGCATATCAATATGGAAGTCTAACCGAGGCCAAAGAGGAAATAGAAAAGGTCGGATGGCAAATACACGAAAAAGGCCTTGATCCCTCGCTGGTTCCATTGTTCTGTGGTTTTGCAGGATATGGTTACGTTTCAAAGGGAGCCCAGGAAATATTTAATCTATTGCCTCTTGAAGACATTTCTGCTGAGAAAATCGATTCTTTTTTTATGGATAAAAATTATTCAGCCAACAGGGTTTATAAAGTTGTCTTTAAAGAAGAACACATGGTCAAGCCAATAAAAACGGATCAAAAATTTGATCTCCAGGATTACTACGATTTTCCCGAAAAATATAAGTCGGTCTTTGATTCTTATCTTCCTTACCTTACTATCCTTATAAATTGTTTATTCTGGACGCCCAAATATCCGAGATTTGTAACAAAAAGAAACTTGAATCAACTTTACAGGATGGACAATAAACCGCGTTTGCGAATTATCGGAGACATCTCGTGTGATATTGAAGGTTCTGTGGAGTGTACAGTCCGCGCAACAACCCCTGAAATCCCTGTTTTTGTTTACGAGCCTGAAAAAGATAAAACAAGAGATGGAGTCGAAGGCAGAGGACCAGTAATAATGGCTATAGATAATTTGCCAGCTGAGCTCTCTCTTGAGTCCTCAATATATTTCAGCAGAGCGCTCAAGCCATATGTACCTGCTATTGCAAGAGCAAACTTTGATGGTGAGTTTGAGGACTGTTATCTTCCACCTGATGTCAAGAAGGCTGTTATTCTTTTCCGAGGCAAGTTTACCCGGGATTATGAATATATGAAGGAATTTATCAAATAAACTCAGGAGGAAAATTTAATTATGAAAAAAGTATTAATTCTTGGTGCTGGCCTTGTTGCAAAACCATTGGTCAGGTATCTCCTTGACCAGCCAGATTTTGAAGTTGTAGTCGCTAGCCGGACCGTCAGTAAGGCAATCAAGCTCATTGACAATCATCCCCAGGGAATGGCTAAAGAGTTAAATCTCAAGGATGAGGAAGGCTTAAAAAATGAAATAGCAGGAACAGATATTGTTATTAGTATGGTTCCTTATGCTTTTCATCCTAAGGTCGCCAAATACTGTATTGATTTCAAAAAAAATATGGTTACCACCTCTTATGTAAGCGATGTTATAAATAGTCTGGACACAGAAGCAAAAAAAGCCGGGATTTTAATTCTCAATGAAGTAGGCTTGGACCCTGGAATCGATCATATGGAAGCCAAAAGAATTATTCATGAAGTCGAAGAAAGGGGAGGAGAAATATTAAGTTTTATTTCATTTTGTGGAGGTTTGCCTGCTCCAGAAGCGAACACTAATCCGTTTGGATATAAATTCTCATGGAGTCCTCTAGGTGTCCTTCTTGCAGGGAAAAACTCAGCCCAATATCTAAAAGACGGACAGCAGATATTTATTCCATCTGAAAATCTTTTTGAAAATTATTCGACTATCAATATCGAAGAGCTTGGCGACTTTGAAGGATACCCTAATCGAAATTCTCTTCCCTATATCCAGCTCTACGGGATTCAATCCACAAAAACCATTCTTCGTGGAACACTAAGAAATAAAGGATGGTGTTCAACCATTAAGAAACTTGTTGATTTAGGATTCTTGGATGAAGTTGAAAAGGATTGTACTGGATTAACATACAAAGACCTTATCAGAGATTTAATGAAAAATCCTGCCGAAAAAGACATCAATAAAGCCCTGAGTGTCTATTTAGATATTGAGAAAGGCTCGGATGTTATCAAGAGGTTCGAATGGCTTGGTCTATTGAGTGAAGAACCTCTACCTGTATCAAAAGGGTCGGCTTTAGATATTCTTGGTGTTAAGATGCTGGAGAAGCTCCAATACGAAGAAGGGGAGAGGGATATGATCATACTCCAGCATCAGTTTGAAGCTTCCTTGCCTGGAGATAAAAAAGAAAAAATCACTTCAACACTGATCGATTTTGGCATCCCTCATGGGGATACTTCCATGGCCAGAACAGTAGGCTTGCCCGCTGCTATTTGTACAAGGCTCATTTTAGAGGGAGGTATAAAGATAACAGGGGTGCATATTCCAGTTATTCCTGAGATTTATACACCTGTTCTTCGAGAGTTAAAAGAGCTGGGGATAACCTTTAAAGAAAAAAAGGAAGACATATAAAATTTGACAAAGAGAAATTAGACGCCTATCTTTAATCTGGGAGGATAATTTGAGACGAAAACCTGCAGTGAGTGGAGCTTTTTATCCCGGTAGAGCAGAGGATATTAGAAAAACAGTAGAGAGAATGGTAGATGTGGAAGTTAAAAAAGAAAAGGCTATTTGTGTTATCTCCCCTCATGCTGGATTTGAGTACTCTGGACCTGTTGCTGGAGCTGTTTTTTCATCAGTTAAGCTTCCAGATCATTTCATTATCCTTGGACCTAGCCACAGAGCTATCCAGTGCCGTATAGCTATAATGAAAGAAGGGGTGTGGGAAACCCCATTAGGTCATATCCAGGTTGAATCCCGCCTGGCAGAGCTTATTACGAAGTTTACTTCTCTTGTTACAGAAGATTATGAAGCCCATTTAAACGAACATTCTCTTGAAGTCCAGCTCCCTTTTATCCAGTATTTCAAGGAGGATATCACAATTGTTCCTATCCTTATTTCCTATTACAGCTCTTATGAGGAACTGGAAGAGCTGGGGAAAGCCATTTCCATGGGTATTAAAGAGTTCGATAAGGAGGTGATGATTGTAGCCAGTACGGATATGAGCCATTATGTGCAGCAGGACGTGGCTAAAAAAAAGGATTTTTTAGCGATCGATAAGATACTTCAGCTTGATGCTAAGGGACTTCATGATACTGTACAAAATGAAGATATCAGTATGTGTGGTTTTCAGCCTACTACATCAGCCATTGTTGCCTCAAAAGAATTGGGGGCAAAAAAAGCAACCCTTATTAAGTACCAGACTTCAGGAGACACAACAGGAAATTATAAAAAAGTTGTTGGTTATGCAGGGATAAGGATAAGCTAAAATTTTTTGCCATTATCCCACTATTGTAGGGGCTTGATTCATCAAACCTAATTTAGAAAGATTGTAGAGTAGGGGCTTGATTCATCTGGTGGGGGTTTGATTTATCAATCCCACCTCTAAGAATGTCACTACACTCGAAGCGCGGCAGTCCCGCTTTTAACGTAGTGGGTTGATTCATCTGTAGGGGTTTGATTTATCAAACCCACTATTTTTTTAAATAGATTATTTACATTTGTATAATCAGTTAACGGATTTGATTCATCAAATCCCTACAGAATTAATAATCATCCTCATTTTATATTTATTTTGAGTTTATAAGGTCAAATCCCAGTAATTGATTTGACAAAATTTAAGGTTTAATGCTATAAATTTTTTGGAGAAAATTCATGCAAGCTCGTGTTTTAAAAGAAAAAGACACGCAGATTCTTAACTTAATCGTCGAAAACTATTTAAAGATCGGAAAACCCGTAAGCTCTGCAGTTATTTCCCACAGAAGCCCTGTGTCTATTTCCCCAGCCACAGCGAGAAATATAATGAAAAAGCTAGAAGAACATGGTTTTCTTTCTCAGCCTCACACATCAGCAGGTCGTGTCCCAACAGACAAGGGTTTGAGGTTTTATGCTAACAGCCTGCTTGAAGAGACCATTATTCCAGAAAAGCACATTGATTTTATAACAGAAGGTTTTTCCAATGTTAAAGGGGATATTAATACTCTCCTTAACCAGGTATCTAAGACTTTAGCTGAATATTCGGATAATTTAGGATTTGTTCTTCCTCCGAGGATCTCAAGGATAAACTTTCATCATGTCCGTTTTATCAGTATATCCGAAGACAAGGTTATGATTATTTTACTTAGTTCTTCGAACTTTGTTTTAACTGAAATTGTCCAAACAAATACATATTTTACACAAGAGGAGCTTGATAAAGCCGCTCATTATATCAACCAAAGCTTCAAAGGGAAGAATTTTCTTTTTGTTCGTAATTATCTTCTCCAGGAACTTCCAAGATATAAGATAAGATATGAAGCCGTAATTAATAAATTGATTTCTCTTCTCAAGACTTATATGTCTCAAGAAGAGTTAAGAGGGCAGATCTTTTTACAGGGAGCACCAAAGCTTTTGGAAAAACATGAGCTTTTTGATATGGATAAGTTAAAGGCACTTTTTCAAAATTTTGAAGAGAAGTCGAAACTCGCTAAGCTTCTCTCTGATTTTATCAGCCTTGACAGGGTGAAAGTATTGATCGGTTCTGAATTAAATGTTCCTGATATCTCAGATTGCTCCCTGGTGCTTTCCCACTATGGATACCACAGCCAGGTTTTGGGATCCTTAGGTATAATTGGGCCGAAAAGAATTCAGTATAAAAAGATCATTCCATTGGTGGATTCTGTTGCAAAACAGTTAAGCCAAACAATAAGTTACATTCAGTAGGGAGGCAAGATGGTAAAAAAAGCTGAAACAAAACCATTACAGAAAAAGAAAAAAGAACTGGAGGATGAAGCAGAAATAGAATTTATAGTCGAGAAAAAAAAGATCCCTAAACAGGGTCAAAACATTATCAAGAGTTTAAAGGACAAGCTGAAGAAAAGGGAATCAGAAGTCAGATTCCTCAAAAAGGAAAATGCTAGGCTGAGAGAAGAAAACTTGAGAAAAGTAGCTGATATGGAAAATTTGAGAAAAAGGCTGGCACGGGAAAAGACTGAATTTTATCAATATGCGCTTTCCGAATTTTTAAAAGAACTTTTTACTGTTCTGGACAATTTTGAGAGAGCTCTTGAAGCTACGGATCAAGCAAGTAGCAAGAGTTTCCGAGAAGGCATTGAGATGATATATAAACAGTATCAGGATCTTTTAAAAAAACAAGGTGTTGAGCCTGTAGAGACAGAAGATAAAAAGTTTGACCCCCGCTTGCATCAAGCCTTTATAACAGAAGAGTCTGAAGATGTTGAAGAGCCCGAGGTCACTGAGGAATTGCAGAAAGGATATACTCTTCATGACAGACTCCTTCGTCCTGCTCTCGTCAAAGTCGTGGTTCCCAAAAAGGATAATAAATAATGGGGCGTATTATCGGAATCGACTTGGGAACGACAAATTCTTGTATGGCTTATCTCGAAGGAGGACAGCCAAAAGTCATCCCAAATCTGGATGGTCTGCCAACAACGCCTTCTGTTATAAGTTTTCCTGGTAATAACGAAGAACTGATTGGAGATTTAGCCTTGAGGCAGGCCACAACCAATCCTAATAATACTGTGTTGTCTATCAAGAGAATCATAGGGAAAAAATTCGATTCAAAAGAAGTGAAAGATACAATAAAGAAAATGGCTTATAAGTTATCAGAAGCGCCTAATGGCGATGTAATGGTCTCCCTAGATTCTTTATTGGTTAGTCCTCAGGAAATATCAGCGAAAATTTTAAGCTATTTGAAAGAATGTGCTGAATCATTCTTTGGCGAGGAAGTCACTGAAGCCATAATTACTGTTCCTGCAAACTTTGATGACCATCAGAGAAAAGCAACTAAAGATGCAGCGACAATCGCCGGCATAGAAACACTGAGGATTATAAACGAACCAACTTCTGCAAGCCTGGCTTATGGACTTAATAAAGAAATTAACGCAACTGTTGCTGTTTATGATATGGGAGGGGGAACTTTTGATATTACTTTATTGGAAATCAGCGAAGGCGTTTTTCATGTTTTAGCTACTAATGGAAATTCTTTTCTGGGGGGAGAAGATATTGACAATATAATTGTTGACTGGCTTATAGATGAATTCAAAAAGGAACATAATACTGATTTATCACAGGATATATTAGTCCGCCAGAGGATAAAAGAAGCCGCTGAGAAAGCAAAACGAGAGCTTTCTTTTTCGCTTGAAAGCGAAATCCATCTCCCCTTTATTCGATCTGAACAAGATGGTTCAAAGCATATTAAAAAAACTCTCACCAGAGAATTATTAGAGAGTTTGGCGAACGACTTGATCGCTAAAACGTTTCCGTTTGTAGAACGTGCAATTCAGGACAGTAAATTGAATCCTGGAGATATCGACGAGGTTATTTTAGTCGGAGGGCAAACCCGAATGCCCTTGATTAAGAAAATGATAGCCGATTTTTTCGGTAAAAAACCAATAGAAAGCATTAATCCTGATGAAATCGTGGCTTTAGGAGCAGCTGTTCAGGCGGGGATTCTAAAAGATAAGATGGAGGAATCAGTTGTTCTTCTTGATGTTACTCCTCTATCCTTAGGAATAGAAACAGAAAATGATACTTTTATCAAATTAATCGAAAGAAACACAACTATCCCAACCAGTAAGAAGAGGCCTTTTACAACTGTAAGACATAACCAGAGGCGAGTGCGGGTCCATGTTCTTCAGGGAGAGAGTGAAAAAGCCTCTGGAAATATGTCTTTGGCAAAATTTGATCTTGTTGGAATCGAGCCTGCACCAGGCGGGGTTCCCCAAATTGATGTAACTTTTGATATAGATGCTGATGGAATTGTTAAGGTTTCCGCTAAGGATGTAAAAGCAGGAAGGGTCCAGAAGATATTAGTTAAACCTTCATCAGGTCTAACCCCGGAAGAGATAGATGAAATTATCGAAAAGGCTCAATCCAAAGAATTCGAAGAAGAAGAGGAAGAAGAAAGGGAAGAAGAAAGGGAAACAAAAGAGATTGAAATTGAAGAAACAGAGGAAGAAGAAGAAACAGAGGAAGAAGAAGAAACAGAGGAAGAAGAAGAAACAGAGGAAGAAGAAGAAACAGAGGAAGCGGAAAAAGAAGAAATAAAAAAAGAAGAAATAAAAAAAGAAGAAGACAAAGAAGAAAAATGACTAAAAGAGATTATTATGAAACCTTAGGAATTTCACGGAACGCGACTGCAGAAGAGATTAAAAGATCCTATCGTCAATTAGCCCTTAAGTGCCATCCTGACAGGAATCCTGGCGACAAAGAAGCAGAAGAGATGTTTAAAGAAACAGCTGAAGCTTACAGCGTCCTTATTGATCCTGAAAAAAAATCTATTTATGACAGGTTAGGTCATGAAGGATTAAGAGGTGAAGGATTTAGCGGCTTTTCAGGCTTTAATTCTTCTATTTTTGCAGATTTTGAGGACATTTTAGGGAATTTTTTTAATTTTAGCTTTGGTGATTTTTTTGGAACCGGACAGCGGACAAGAGCGCGCTATCCCCAAAGAGGAAGGGACCTGGCTTTGGAATTTGAAGTTACTTTAGAGGAAGCTGCTTTTGGGATTGAGAAAGAAATCAAACTTAACCGAGTAGAACTCTGTCCTGTCTGCCATGGCTCAAAACTTCGACCTGGAACGCAAAAAACTGTCTGCCAGCAATGCCAGGGCAAGGGACAGGTTCGCTTTCAGCAAAGTTTTTTTGTAGTTTCACGTACATGTTCCCAATGTTATGGTTCAGGTGAAATTATTACTACTCCCTGTAAAGAATGCCGCGGTTCTGGCAGTGTAAAGAAAAAGAAAGAGCTGAAGATAAAAATTCCAGCTGGTGTTGATGACGGCAACCGGCTCAGGCTAGGAGGAGAAGGAGAAGCTGGAGATAAAGATGCTCCAAGAGGAGACCTTTATGTGGTTATCCGTGTAAAAAAGCACGATTTCTTTAAAAGGGAAGATAACAATCTTTATTGCAAGGTTTTTTTATCCTTTTCGCAGGCTGCTCTGGGAACATCTATAGATATACCCACACTTGACGGCCACGAACTTCTCAAAATTCCTGCAGAAACTCAATCAGGTGAGGTTTTTAAATTAAAGGGAAATGGAATTAAAAGCCTTTTACGACATCGAAAGGGAGATTTGTTCGTTAAGGTTAATGTCAAAACCCCAAATAATTTGACTAAAGAACAAAAGGTTTTACTCAGGCAGTTTGCAGAATCCAGGGGGGAGAATTTAGAGGAAGTAGATCGAAATAGAAATAATGAAAAAAAATATATAGTTCATTAGAGTAAAGCTTGACTTCAAATCGTTTTTCTATTAAACAAAAAAACCTTCGTTCTTCCACTGTTCTTCTTCAAGGCAAGGAACATTTTCACTTAAGTAAAGTTGCCAGAATAAAACCCCAGGAAAGAGTCTGGCTGTTTGATGAGAAGGGGATAAATTATTTAGCGAGAGTCGAGGAGGTAAAAGAGGACAGGACACGCTTGTTTATACTTGAGAAAATGGATAAGGTTGAACCTAAAGTTAAGATTACTGTAGCGCAAGCTCTTATAAAATCAAAAAATATGGACATTATTATCCAAAAATCTACAGAGCTGGGAGTTACAACTTTTATACCTGTTATTTCCACCCGGACAATCATAAAAATTGAAGGAAAGATTCAGAAAAAATTGGAAAAATGGCAGAAAATTGCACATGAAGCAGCTAAACAGAGCCAACACTCTTCTGTGCCCGCCATACTATCTCCAAAGCCACTTAAGAAACTGATAGAGGAAAGACGTGAAGTAAAAAAACTTATCTTGAGTGAAAACCAAGGAAAACATCTTAAAGACATTTTAATTGAAGGTCTTGGCTCTAAATATCAAAAAGAAAACCCGCCTTCTTCTGTTCTTGTCCTTATAGGCCCTGAGGGAGGCTGGACAGAGGAGGAAGAGGCAAGCATTATAAGCCACGGGTTTGAGGCAGTTAGCCTTGGAGAGCGGGTTTTGAGAGCAGAGACCGCTGCTATTTGTTGCCTTGCGTTGATTTATCACTTTTGGAATTCGTAATATGTTTTTACAAGGTCAAAAAGTCGGTAAATATGAGATTTTACGTTCCTTGGGAAGTGGTGGCTTCGGCTCTGTCTTTCTGGCCAAGGATACATGGCTAAATATAAAAGTTGCTATCAAGGTTCCCCATAAACAATCTTTAGAGCTCTTTAAGCTACTAAAAGAACCAAGGCTTCAGGCTGCTTTGAATCATCCGAATATTGTCCGTATGATTTCTGCTGAAAAGGAAAACAAAGTCTTTTTTATGGTGATGGAGTATGTTAAAGGAAAAACCCTTGAGAAGATTTTGGAAAAGGAAAAAGTTTTGGATATTGAAGGGTCTATTGATTATATAACACAAACTTCTTACGGTGTTGACCACGCCCATAAAAACAAAATCGTTCACAGGGATTTAAGGCCTTCAAATATTATCATTTCTGAAGATGGGACTGCAAAAATCACTGACTTCGGGACCTCTGTTTGGCTTAATAATATCCCTTATGCATCAACAAGAATCGGCTCGCCTCCATACATGGCACCAGAGCAATTCCTGGGCAAGGCAACTTTTAACTCGGATATATACTCTATAGGATGTATATTTTATGAAATGGTAATCGGTCAGCCCCCTATTCTAGATCCTGATCCCTTTAAAATATTAGAGAAAGCACAAGAGGGAAAAATAAAGCCTCCCCGAGTAAGAGATAACAGGATTCCTAAAGAAATTAATGAAATTATCATGAAATGCCTCTCCTCAAAAATTGAAGATAGATATCAAAAGGCTTCTGAGATTATAAGACATCTTGCAGCTTTTAAGGGAAAAGATTCAAAAAAATCAGAAATTGATGACATATTAGGGAGAATAAAAGCCAGAGAAAAAACAACACCTGCTGAGTGCTGGAATTGTCGTAGGCCTTTACCTTTAAAGTCAAAAACTTGTCCGCATTGCGGAGAAGCGAATTGAATAAGGCACTGCATATCTGTGGAAGCATCTTTATTTCCGTGATAAAGAAACAGTCAGGCAAACTGATTCGTCAGCCAGTGTATTTTCCCCAGCGAGGAAAATCCACTTATTCCTCGGCTCGCTCTCCTCTTTGAGGAACCATGCCCGCCCGCCTCCGGATGGCTTCCTAACCATATTGCCTGACTTCCAAAGAAATTATCATGGAAATAAGGAGGCTTACCATATCTGTTAATAATTTGACTTAATCTAACGATTGAGATAAGATGAGGTGCCTGTTTCAGAGGTCCAATACAACCTTCAAAAAACATCGTTATAGTGTGAGCAGGAGTAATAAATGAGTCCTTTTAATGAGAAAACGGGAATGGTCTGGATGAATGGTAAATTAGTGCAATGGAAGGATGCTAATATTCATATTGCCAGCCATGTTATTCATTATGGAAGCTCTCTTTTTGAAGGATTCCGTGCTTATGATACGCCCAAGGGAACAGCGATTCTTTGCCTTGACGCACACATAAAAAGGCTTTATAACTCATGCAAGATGTACCGCATGGAGATTCCTTACACTGAAGAGGAATTTAGCACTGCTGTTATAGAAACAATCAAAACTAATGAGCTAAAAGCCTGTTATATAAGACCCGTTGTCTATCGAGGTTATGGAACTTTGGGAGTCAACCCTTTCCCGAATCCAGTGGACTGCGCTATTCTTGTTTGGGAATGGGGCCAGTATCTGGGTGAGGAAGCCTTAGAGAAAGGAGTTGATGTTAAGGTTTCTACATGGCAGAGGATGGCACCCAATACCTTCCCGGCTCTGGCTAAATCAGGAGCAAATTATATGAATTCCCAGCTAATAAAAATGGAAGCCATCCTGGAAGGGTATGTAGAAGGAATAGGTCTTAATGTGAGAGGTCATATCTCTGAAGGCAGCGGAGAGAATGTTTTTCTTGTGATCGATGGGACAATTCACACTCCACCTTTATCTGCATCCATTCTGCCCGGAATTACAAGAGCAATGGTCATTCAGTTAGCAAAGGATCTAGGTTTTCCCTTTATCGAGGAGACGATTCCCCGAGAAATACTCTATATTGCTGATGAAGTTTTTTTTACTGGCTCAGCTGCTGAAATAACACCAATCCGTTCTGTCGATAAATTGCCTGTCGGAAAAGGTGAAAGAGGCCCAATCACAAAAATTCTTCAGGACGAATTTTTCGCTTATATTAATGGAGAAAAGGAAGATAAATATCACTGGCTTACATATATATAAAATAAATTAAAGGAGAAAGGACTATGAAAATAGATGAGCTATTAAAAATTTCAATTGAAAGTGACGCTTCTGACCTCCACTTGAAGCCGGGAAATCACCCTGTCCTTCGTATAAATGGTGTTCTCAAACCTCTAACTTCTTATCCTCGATTAACCGCAGCACTCACGAAGGAGCTTGCAGAACAAATTATGTCCGGTTCTCAAAAAGATATATTGGAAGAGGATCTAGATCTGGATATGGCGTATAGTTTTCCTGGTTTTGGGAGATTTAGGGGGAATATTTACCACCAGCGGGGATCACTGGCTGTCGCCTTGAGAATTATTCCATTGGAACCCAAATCAATCAAAGAGCTTATATTGCCGGAAGTTTTAGAGATGATATCCCTAGAACAGAGAGGCCTTGTTCTTGCGACCGGAACCACAGGAAGTGGAAAAACCACAACCCTGGCTGCTATGATCGACTATGTCAACACAAATCGGAAAGAAAATATTGTCACTATTGAAGACCCTATAGAATATCTACACAGAGATAAAAAATGTTCTGTATGCCAGAGAGAGGTTGGAGTTGATGTAACCAGTTTTAGCAGGGGAATTAGAGCTGCTTTGAGAGAGGACCCTGATGTTATTCTTGTCGGAGAGATGAGAGATAAAGATACAATAGATACAGCTCTTATTGCTGCTGAAACAGGGCATCTAGTTTTGAGTACTCTTCACACTCTGGATGCAGTTGAGACTATAAACCGTATTGTTTCTGTTTATCCACCTCACAGCCAGAAGCAAATCAGGTTTCAGCTATCGAGCATCTTGAAGGCTGTAATATCTATGAGGCTTATTCCTAAAAAAGGGGGAAAAGGAAGAGTGCCTGCAGTAGAGGTTATGATCAATACGCCTTATATTAAGGAATGCATAATAAAGAAGGAAAAAACACTTCTCATTAGAGATGCTATTGCAGCCGGGATCTCTGAATATGGTATGCAGACTTTTGATCAATCTATATATCAACTCTATAAAGATGATGCGATCTCATTTGAACAGGGATTAAGGTATTCATCAAGTCCAAACAACTTTAAATTGAGAGTAGCGGGCATTCAATCCTCTTCAGATATGGCTCTTGAGGAAATGGAAGAAGGAAGGGCTAAAGCTAGGACTGAAGAATGAAATTCTAAATGAGGGCTCAGGAGACAAGAGAAGCTTTTCTAGCTTTTTTTGCTAAAAAAAATCACAAAATAGTCAAGAGCTCTTCCCTCCTACCAAAAGATGACCCTACCATTCTATTTACAAATGCCGGAATGAATCAATTCAAGAATGTATTTTTGGGACTTGAGAAAAGAAGCTACAAAAGAGCGGCCTCTGTTCAAAAGTGCATGCGAGTAAGTGGAAAACATAACGATTTAGAACAGGTCGGAGAAACAAATAAGCATCACACTTTTTTCGAAATGCTGGGAAATTTCTCTTTTGGGAATTATTTCAAAGAAGAAGCTATTGAATATGCTTGGGAGCTTATCATAGATGTTTTTAAGCTAAAGAAAGATAATATTTATGCAACAGTTTATGAAGAAGATGATGAAGCATTCAGAATTTGGAATGAAGTTTTAGGGCTTTCATCTGATCGTATATTCCGCCTTGGGAAGAAGGATAATTATTGGGCTATGGGAGATACAGGGCCATGCGGGCCATGCTCAGAGATTCATTATGACATTGGTCCTGAGGTCGAAAAAGGAAAACCTTCAAACTTAATAGAAAAGGGAAGTGACCGCTTTTTAGAGTTGTGGAATCTGGTTTTTATGCAGTACTATCAGGATGAAAAAGGAAAGCAGCATCCCTTGCCTTCCCCTTCGATTGACACCGGGATGGGACTTGAAAGGGTCGCAGCGGCACTTCAGGGGAAAAAGAGCAATTTTGACACAGACCTTTTCTCTCCACTCATTGAAGCTGTCAGTAATATATCCTGCAGGGAATACCCTTCAAAAAATAAGGGGGACATTTCCATAAGAATTATTGCTGACCATATTAAAGCCGTATCTTTCTTAATTGCTGATGACATAATGCCCTCTAACGAAGGAAGGGGATACGTATTAAGGAGACTAATTCGTAGAGCTTTTCGCCATGGGAACTTATTAGGGATTGAAGAGCCTTTCCTATACATGTTGGTAGGGGTGGTGTGTGATATCATGAAAGATGCCTATCCGGAACTCCTTAATTCAGCAAACTATATATCAAAAATATGCCAGTCTGAAGAACAACGCTTCTCTAAAACTCTTTCCTCTGGAGTCCGTACTTTCAGCCAGTACATAGATGAAGCAAAAAAGGAGAAAAAGAAAGTTCTTCCCGGAGCAAAGGTATTCAAACTATATGACACATTTGGCTTTCCTCTTGACCTTTCCAAAGAATTGGCTGAAGAGGAAGGGATGATTGTGGATGAGAAAGGTTTTAATCATGAACTGGAGCAACAGCGCCAACGGGCACGCCTTGCATGGGAAGGAGCAGCCAAACAAAAAGGAATTAAAGCATATGAAAAACTGAAAGACCTCCAGGTTCGTTATGTTGGATATGAAAAGGATAAAGTCTCAGATGCAAAAGTCATTGCTCTTCTGAAAAATAGTCATCAAGTTCAGGAACTTAAAGAAGGAGAAACGGGAGAGATTTTTCTCAATCAAACCCCGTTCTATGCAGAAGCCGGAGGTCAAACCAGTGATTCCGGAATTCTAAAAAATCCTCATTTTTCAGCAGTTGTTGAACATGCCTATTTCCCAATACATGAACTCATAGCTCATAAAGTTAAAGTGATTTCAGGAAAGGTTAAAGTTTTGGACAAGGTGGAAGCAGCCATAGATATTTTGAAGCGCAAAGCTATCAGCAATAATCATACTGCAACTCATCTTCTACATGCTTCATTAAGACAGATTTTGGGTGATCATGTAAAACAGGCAGGATCACTTGTTTCATCATCGCGGTTGAGGTTCGATTTTACGCATTTTGCTCCTTTAAGCAGTTCTGAACTGGAGCAGATCGAATTGCTTATCAACGAAAAAATAAGAGAAAACATTGAAGTTAAGGTTAAAATTACTACTCTGGAAGAAGGACTAAAGGAAGGCGCAGTTGCCATCTTTGAAGAGAAATACGGTGAAAAGGTTCGGATGATCATCATTAATGACTTCAGTAAAGAGCTCTGCGGCGGTGTCCATGCTCGTACGACTGCACAAATGGGCCTGTTAAAAATTATCTCAGAATCCAGCATTGCTGCCGGGATGAGAAGGATCGAAGCCTTAACAGGGGAAGAAGCCTTAAAACATATTCAAGAAACAGAAGAGCTTTTGAATGAAGTTCAACAGGCTTTAAACTCTCCAAAAAAAGAGCTCATTACCCAGGTTGATAGATTAAAGAGTTCCTTAAAAGAGGAAGAGAAGGAAACCAAATCTTTAAGACAGAAGCTTGCCAATTTAAAATTCAAAAAAGAAGAAGAACAAATAAAGAAAATCAAAGGAGTTTCCGTTCTTATTCAGAAGGTAAAGGGTTTGAATAACACAGAACTTAGAGAGCTAGCTGATTCTCTCAAGCAGAAAATCGGTTCAGGAATTGTCATCTTAGGAACAACGTCAGAGAACAAGGTCTTTATTGTGGCAGCTGTAACCAAAGATATATTAAATCGCGTAAAAGCCAATGTTTTCATTGATGAGGTTGCCTCAATGATAGACGGCGGGGGAGGAGGTCGTCCTGACTTCGCCCAGGCAGGAGGAGCAAAAACTGAGAAATTGGATCAGGTTTTAAAAAAGAGTTATTCTATCCTGGAAAAAATGATTTCTTAGAGTGGGGGACAGGTTTTTGTTTTTTATCTTTTCCGAGTTAAAATCACCCCTAAAGAGGATTGAATTAATTTTAATAATTTGCCATCATAAAAACACAAGCATAAAATAAAGAGGGAAATGAAGGACCTGAAATTGAATAAGTTAAAAATTCTTGCTTCCTTTGGGATTTTTCTGCTTTTAGCTCTGTTTTTTTTAGGATACGGAGCTCAGACCAATCAGCAAACAAATAAAATATATGATGGGATCATCAAGACGATTGCTGCAAAATACAATTTGGAAGCCTCCCTGATCAGTTCTATAATTAAAGCTGAGTCCAATTATGATCCCATGGCTATCTCATCCAAAGGAGCAATGGGGCTTATGCAACTCATGCCTGAAACAGCAAAGAAATATGGCGTGAATAATGTTTTTGATCCCAAGGATAATATTGAGGGTGGAGTAAAGTATCTAAATGACTTGATCAAACTTTACGACAGACAGACTAACTTTGTACTTGCAGCCTATAATGCAGGACAGGAGGCTATAAAAAAGTATGGAGGAATCCCCCCGTATCCAGAAACAAGAAATTACATTGAAAAAATCAGGGCTTCATATAAAAATTCAACCATCCGAAACAAGACGCGAATCTATAAATTTTATGACAGCTCTGGAAGAATGGTACTGACAAACAGTTCTTTTCTCTATTACCAGCATAAAAAAAAGATAAAAGATAATAAAGATTCAATTTAAGCACCTAAAGTTAAGATTTTAGGCTCTTCTCCCATTTAGTTGATGAAAAGTCTTTCCTATCCTTTCGTCATTCCTGCGGAAGCAGGGATCCAGTCTATTATAAAATATTTTTTTTATTCTTCTGGATTCCTGCTTCCGCAGGAATGACAACTTG
>JADHWO010000076.1 GCA_016783445.1 Candidatus Aminicenantota bacterium | reverse complement strand
GAAACAGTCAGGCAAACTGATTCGTCAGCCCGTGTATTTTCCCCAGCGAGGAAAATCCACTTATTCCTCGGCTCGCTCTCCTCTTTGAGGAACCATGCCCACTCGCCTCCGGATGGCTTCCTATTCAGATTGCCTGACTCCCAAAGAAATTGCCACGGAAATAAGGATGTTTCTAAATAGGGGCGGTTTAATGTTATTGACTGGTAAGCAGGAAAAAATTATAATTTCTTTCAATGAGGAAAGATTTTGAGGAAACGATTATTGAGGCAGCCCTGAAGGAGGACATGCCTCAAGGAGATATCACTTCTGAAAGTATTATCTTGCCTGATTCTGAGTCCGATGCAGTAATTTTGGCCAAGGAGGGCGGGGTACTTGCAGGGATAGATGTTGCCAGGAGAGTATTTCAAAAATTAGATGCCTCCATTACTTTTAAGAAAGCTTTAGATGATGGCCAGGAATTCAGGAGAGGAAAGAGATTAGCTGCTCTTTCAGGCCATTCGATCTCCATTCTTAAGGGAGAGCGGACAGCCCTGAATTTTCTTCAAAGGATGTCTGGTATTGCCACTACAACAAGGAAGTTTATCCATGCGCTTGAAGGAACAAAAACTAAGATCCTGGATACTCGCAAAACAACACCTGGCTTGAGAAGCTTTGAAAAATATGCAGTAAGAATGGGCGGAGGTGAAAATCATCGGCATAATCTTTCAGAGATGGTGCTCATTAAGGATAATCACCTGAGGCTGGTTGGAAATATTACTCTGGCTGTTAAGAAGGCGAGGGAAAGAATAAAACCGGGAGTCAAAATTGAGGTAGAAGCCACCAGTTTAAAAGAAGTCCAAGAAGCTGTTCAAAGTGGGGCTGATATGATTTTGCTTGACAATATGTCAATAAAACAAATGAGAGAAGTTGTCCATTGGGTGAAAGGAAAAGTTCCCTTAGAAGCTTCAGGAAAAGTTTCCCTTAAAAGAGCCAGAGAAATTGCTTCATTAGGGATAAATTTTATCTCAGTAGGAAGCTTAACTCACTCTTATAAGTCTGTGGATATAAGCCTTGAATTTTTAAAATAGACGGATATGCGTGAAGAAGAAAGTTTAACAACTGATGTATTGATCATAGGCTGTGGGATTGCAGGTGCCAGTGCGGCTTTGGAAGCGGCTAAAAGTGGTTTAAGAGTGATTGTGGTCACTAAAAGCTCAACGTTTGAGGAATCAAACACCTATTATGCTCAAGGAGGGATCGTTTCACTGGGGCATGATGATCATCCAGAGCTTTTAAAAGAAGATATCATTGAGTCCGGCGATGGTATCAATAACACTGAAGCTGTTGATATACTGGCTAAAGAGGGAAAAAAAGCTGTTGATGATATCTTGATAAAGGAACTCAAGATACCGTTTTCCAGGAGCACACCAGATTCTCTTGATTATACCCAGGAGGCCGGGCACTCCCGAAGGCGCATTCTTCATATAAAGGATGAGACAGGAAAAACAATTGAGGAAAGATTTGTCAACGCACTAAAAAAATACTCCAACGTGACTCTTCTAGCTAATCATACAGCAGTGGATTTGCTAACAGTCCCTCATCATTTTAAAAATCTTAAGTCATATTATAAAAAGCCGCAGTGCACCGGAGCTTATATTCTGGACAACCACACTTGTAGGGTTAAGACAATTTTTACCCATTACACTATTCTGGCTACCGGAGGATGTAGTGCTGTTTATCTGTATACCTCTAATCCAAGAGGAGCCATTGGGGATGGTTATGCTATGGCTTATAGAGCAGGGGCAAGGATTGTCAATATGGAATATATCCAGTTCCATCCTACCTCTCTTTTTCACCGGGATGCAGATGGATTCTTGATTTCTGAGACAGTGAGAGGAGAAGGGGCCCGATTAAAAACAAAAGAAGGCCGGACCTTTATGGAAAATTATAGTAAGAAAAAAGATTTGGCTCCGAGGGATGAAGTGACCAGGGCTATTTATGAGGAAATGACAAACAGCAATTCCAGCTATGTTTATCTTGATCTGGTATCTTATGCAAAATTTGATATCAAAAAAAGGTTCCCCAATATCTACAAGACATGCCTTAAATATGGAATCGATATCACAAAGGAACCAATCCCCGTAGTTCCTGCAGCCCATTATTGTTGTGGCGGAGTCCTTGTTGATGGATGGGGAAGGAGCTCGCTTAATGGCCTCCTGGCTGTTGGTGAGGTTTCTTGTACCGGAGTCCACGGCGCTAACCGTTTAGCTTCCACTTCTCTTTTAGAAGGTTTGGTGTGGGGAGCGAGAGCCTCCAAGTACATCGCCTCTCATTTTGACCCAATAACAACTTATAAACCTTCAGATATCCATGATTGGTATTATCCTGGTAAAGAAGAAGAGGTAGATCCTGCTTTAGTCAATCAGGATTGGATATCCATAAGGTCAACCATGTGGAATTATGCAGGAATAATCCGGACGGAAAAACGGCTGGAGAGGGCGAGGGCTGACCTGGATTATCTCAGTCATAGGGTCGAGAAATTTTACAAAGAGACAAGGATGGAAACAAAGATTGTTGGCTTAAAACATGGAATCCAAGTTGCCCAGTTAATCACCTATGCAGCCATAGGAAATCCCAATAGCCTGGGTTCTCATTATATTCTGGATTAATTCTCCCTGTTTTCCCTCCCGAATTCAATAAATGAAGTCCCTATAATTGACTTTTTGATGTGGAGAAATAGAATAACTTATTCTATAATAATAAAATTAGAAGAATTGGTTCGGAGTAACTTATGGCAGACAGTGATAAGATTAAAGACACTTTAAACCTTCCAAAAACGTCCTTTTCTATGAAGGCAAAGCTCTCACAGAAAGAACCTGAGATCATTAACAAGTGGGAAAAAATGAACCTCTACAAGAAAATTCAGAAAAGAAGGGAGAAAAGTCCCTCATTTGTTCTACATGATGGCCCTCCTTATGCCAACGGGAGTATTCATCTTGGAACTGCTCTGAACAAAATTTTAAAAGACTTTATCGTCAGATCCAAAACCATGCAGGGATATAGCTCTCCCTATTTGCCTGGGTGGGATTGCCATGGTCTTCCTATTGAAATCAAGGTGGATCAACTCTTGGGAGAGAAAAAAAGAGAACTTTCTATCATAGAAATTAGAGAAGAGTGTAAAAAATACGCACTTAAGTATGTTGATATTCAGAGAGAGCAATTCAAAAGGTTAGGAGTTTCCGGCGAATGGGAAAATCCTTATCTCACTATGAATCCTGAATATGAATCAAAGGTTATTCGCTATCTTGCTGCCTTTTTTGCTTCAGGAAATGTTTACAAAGGGAAAAAACCAGTACACTGGTGTCCCCACTGCAGAACTGCGCTTGCTGAAGCTGAAATTGAGTATAAAGATCGTAAGTCTCCTTCGATCTATGTGAAATTTCCTATGATTTCGGATCTTTCCCAAAAATTTCCTCAGTTAAAAAATAAAAAAGTCTCTGTTTTAATATGGACCACAACTCCCTGGACGCTGCCTGCAAATCTGGCTATAGCATTTCATCCGGATTATGAATATGCTGCCTTTCAGACTAATGGAGAAGTCTTCATTACTGCCAAACGGTTGATCCCTGTTTTAGCTGAGGAATTAGGATTTGGCAAAACTCAAGTTCTTGTCACTTTCCAGGGAAAAGATATTGAGGGATTAAAGGCCCAGCATCCTTTTATAGAGAGAGAGTCCGTTTTTGTCTTAGCCGATTATGTAACCCTTGACCAGGGGACAGGATGTGTTCATACTGCACCTGGCCATGGTTATGAGGATTATATGACAGGATTAGCCTATAACCTGGATATCTATACCCCGGTGGATAGTGAAGGAAAGTTCATTCTCCAGGTAAAAAAATACGGTAAGATGAATGTTTTTAAAGCTAATAAATTTATCACTGAAGATATGAAAAAAGACGGGATTCTTCTGAAAGAAGAAAGTATTATTCATTCCTATCCCCATTGCTGGCGCTGTAAAAATCCTGTGATTTTTAGAGCTACGGCCCAGTGGTTCATCTCTATGGATAAAAATAATCTGAGAAAAAAAGCCCTGGAGGAGATTAAGAAAGTTAATTGGATTCCATCATGGGGAGAAGAGAGAATTACTGATATGGTGAGTACTCGACCTGACTGGTGTATATCCCGGCAAAGAACCTGGGGTGTTCCCATCCCAGCCTTTTACTGTTTTGATTGTGGGCAGGTTCTTGCCGATGAAGAAATATCACTCAGGGTTGCAGATATCTTTTTAAAAGAGGGATCTAACTCCTGGTTTACAAGAGAAACAGAAGAGCTGCTCCCGCCCGGAACAAAGTGCCCAGAATGCGGTTCAAAAAAATTAAATAAGGAAAATAACATACTTGATGTCTGGTTTGAGTCAGGGGCAAGCCATAATGTCCTTGGAAAACGACCCGACCTTCCCTGGCCTTCGGACGTGTATGTGGAAGGACATGACCAATACAGAGGTTGGTTCAACAGTTCTCTTTTTATAGGAGTTGCAGCCAGAAAAGCCTCTCCTTACAAGGCTGTGATTATCCATGGATTTGTTCTTGATGAGGAGGGAAGAGGGATGTCTAAGTCCCTTGGAAATTTTATCGAGCCAGAAGAAATCATTTCTCAAAACGGTGCTGAAATCCTAAGGGTATGGGTAGCAATGCTGAATTATAAAGAAGATGCGCGTTTCGGGAAGGAGACTCTGCAGAGACTCGTTGAGGCCTATCGCAAAATCAGAAATACATGGAGATTTATTCTGGGTAATATTTATGATTTCTCTCCAGATCAGGAGAGTGTAAGCCCACAGAATATGCAACTCCTGGATCAATGGATATTGGAAAAATGGTCCGAGGTGGGGAATAAAATCTTGAAAGCCTATGAGAATTATGAATACCATGTTGTCTTCCATGCTCTTTACAATTTTTTCACAGTTGAGTTAAGTTCTTTTTATTTAGATGTTCTCAAGGATAGGCTTTACTGCTCCGATAAAAAGTCACAACTTCGAAAGTCAGCCCAAACTGCGCTGTTTAATCTTCTTAAGTCAACACTTGTGCTGATGGCTCCGATTTTACCTTTTACAACTGAAGAAGCCTGGGAATCTATGCCTGCTTTTAATGGGAAAGAAGAATCTGTTCATTTGGAGCAGTTTCCATCGTTCAAGGAGACATGGCTCGAAGGTGATCTGGTTAAAGAATGGGAGATTTTACTGCTGGCCAGAGAGAAAATCTTAAAGGAGCTTGAGAAAGCAAGAGAAAAAGAACTCATCGGGAATTCTCTGGAAGCATATGTATCCCTCAAGGTACCTTCTTCTCAAGAGGAATTATTAAAAAAATACAAAGAAGAGCTTCCCTCTCTTTTTATTGTTTCAGCTGTAGAACTTAAACCTCACTCGGGAGAGGAAATAGAAGTAGAAGTTTCGAAGACCACATGGGAAAAATGCCAGAGATGCTGGAGGTTCTCTACATATATTGGAAAGAGCCCAAATTATCCACAATTCTGCAAGCGCTGTGAGGAAGTGGTCAGAAATATAGATTCATGAACCGCCAACTATCTTATTTTCTTTTTATCCTTGTTGTGGTGATTGCTGACCAGCTGTCTAAATTTATCATTACTCAGAAAGTATCTCTTATGACCATCAAAAGTGTTGTTCCTGGTTTTTTTAACATCACTTATATTAGAAACCGTGGAGCAATATTTGGATTTTTCTCAGGCTCTGGAAGTCAGTTTATATATATAGTCCTCACATTGGCTTCTCTGATTGCTCTAAGTTTAGTTGTTTATTATTTTTTTAAGACACCACACTCAGAGAGATTTATGAAAATATCACTTTCTCTTATCCTGGCAGGGGCTCTGGGAAATTTAATGGATAGGATTTTCAGGGGATATGTAGTTGATTTCCTGGATTTTTATGTTATAAAATGGCACTGGCCATCCTTTAACATTGCTGATCTTTGTATTAGTATAGGTGCTATTTTATTAATTTATATTTTTATTTTTAACAAAAGGCCAAAATGTACCCAATCCTCTTAAAAATAGGACCCATCACAATCCATACCTATGGCTTTATGATGGCGGTTGGCGTGGCTTGTGGGTTGTGGTTTCTTTTTATTCAAGCCAAAAAACAGGAGCTTCCCTCTACTAAAGTCATTGATGTGGCTTTTTATACAATTATTATATCTTTGATTGGAGCCAAGCTTATTCTTTTAATTGGAAATTTCTCCTATTATTTGCGCTTCCCAGGTGAGCTGTTCAGTTTGGCAAGGTCAGGAGGTGTTTTTCAGGGGGGCCTTGCCTTTGGGATTATCTTTGCTCTCTGGTATTTAAGGAAACACAAAATTCCTACGTGGAAAGTGGCTGATATTATGGGGGCTGCTTTAGCTCTTGGGCATGGCTTTGGCCGAATTGGCTGTTTCAGCGCAGGATGCTGTTACGGTAGAGAATGCTCATTACCCTGGGGAGTTACTTTTCAGAATGAATATGCCAGTAATCTGACAGGAATTCAGCTTGGAATCCCTCTTCATCCAGTTCAGCTTTACGAGTCTGCTTTGAATTTTCTGAACTTCTTTGTATTGTTTTTTTTCTTGAAGAGAAAAAAATTTGATGGCCAGATTTTTTCATTATATATCATCAACTATTCAATGATCAGGTTTTTTGTTGAATTTTATCGTGGGGACCACGCTGATAAGCTTTATCTCATACGGAGTACTTCGAATTATCTCAGTCTTTCCTTGCCTCAGCTTTTTTGTATTTTGGGCTTGATTGGCGGAGTGACTCTGTTTTTTATCTTAAAAAAAAGAAAAAGTGCCTAAAAAAGAATACAAGGTAACTCCCTTATCCGGTTTAGATCAAAGACTGGATGTTTTTTTGTCTGAAAAAATCAAAAATCTGGCCCGGTCTCAGATTCAGAAAATCATTGAGGAAAAGAAAGCTAGAATTAATGGGTTTGCTAGAAAATCAAGTTACAGGTTGAAACAAGGAGAGATTGTTGAGATAGAATATAAAACTTCAGAGCCTGAAAGGATTCAACCAGAAAAAATTCCTGTGAATGTAGTTTATAGTGATAGTTTTATTGTGGTTATTGATAAACCTACAGGGATGGTAGTTCACCCTGGAGTAAGAAACAGGAAACATACATTGGTTAATGCTCTGCTTTATAAATTTCCGGAAATTAAAGAAGTTGGTCCTGAAGAGAGACCTGGAATTGTTCACCGCTTGGATAAAGAAACGTCCGGATTGATTGTGGTTGCCAGAAATAAAAAAAGTTACAGGGAGCTTCAGCGGCAATTCAGATTGAGGGAAGTGGAAAAGCTTTATCTTGGGCTTATCTGGGGGAAAATGCCTGAGAAAGAGGGAACAATAAGCTGGCCAATAGGGCGTCATATAAAACATGGAGAAAGGATTTCGGTGAAGACAAAAAAGCCAAAAGCTGCTGAGACTCGCTACGTTGTAAAAAAAGAATATAAAGAATTTACCTTTCTTGAAATAAGACCAGTAACAGGAAGGACGCACCAGATTAGAGTTCACTTGGCTGCCTCTGGCCATCCTCTTCTGGGGGATATGCGTTATGGTCGTAAAAAGCCAGTGATCGAGTGTGCGCGTCTTTTTCTTCATGCATCTTGTCTTTCCTTTATCCATCCAGATACAGGAAAAAGGGTTGAGCTCTTTTCCCATTTACCTCGAGACTTAAAAGGTATATTAGACGCGCTGGATAATTAACCTGAATTATTCATAAAAACTGCCGACACTATTTTTTATTTTATATGTATTCATTTTAATCTTATGTCGGCATTTTTTCCCCTTCGGGCAAGCCGATATCACTGTATCTGCTTCGTTGCAAAGGATTTGCGGTGGAGAACCACAGCTTCATCCTTTACGCCTCGCATCTACAGCAACCTTGGCTCGTGAATAACACAGGTTAGCCATAGGAAATTATATCTTGAGAAGGAGGGAAATTTTGTTGTATTATATCCGTTGCCATTTTTTAAGAATAACTGAATATTTTAGTTAACACATATTGAACTTAATAGTTCTTGGGAGGCTTCAAGATGAAAGATTACAGTATTGATAAAATTAAAAATGTCGCTATAGTTGGCCACGGGTCCTCAGGAAAAACTTCTCTGACGTCTACTTTTTTATTCAACGGAGGAGCGACTTCCAGGCTAACAAAAGTTGGTAAAGGTAATACAGTAACTGATTATGATCCGGATGAAATTGAAAGAAATATTTCTATCAATTCATCGATGTGTTTTTTAGAGTGGAAAGACATTAAAATTAACATTGTAGATTGTCCTGGGTATACGAATTTTCTCTGGGATACTAGAGCAAGCCTGAGGTCTGTGGATGCAGGAGTTGTTTTGGTATGTGGAGTTGCTGGTATTGAAGTTGGAACAGAGAAGGTGTGGGAAATGCTGAAAGAGGCAGATCTGCCTCGACTTATTATCATTAATAAATTGGACAGGGAGAACTCCAATTACAAACGTACTGTGGAATCTATCTACCAATTTTTTGGCCGTCAAGCTATCCCGGTTCAGCTCCCCATCGGGGAAGAACAGAATTTTACTGGAGTTGTGGACTTAGTCGCCAGGAAGGCTTACATTTTTGAAAAAAATGAAAGTGGGAAATTCAAAGAGGGAGAAATCCCTGCGGAATTCAAAGAGGAAGCCGATAAAAAAATTGAAGAGCTGACCGAGATGGTTGCTGAAAATGATGAAAAATTAATGGAAAAATATTTTGATAAGGGCGAGCTTTCCTCTGAGGAGCTTATAGAGGGCCTCAAAAAAAGCATAATAAACAAGCAGTTGTTTCCTATCTTTGTTACATCAGCTCTTTTAAATATTGGGGTTCAACCTATCCTTGATGGAATTGTAAATTTTTTTCCTTCCCCTCTTGAAAGAGGAGAAATCAAAGGAGAGGAAGGCACTGTTAAACCTTCTCTTGATGAGCCTTTTTCAGCTCTTGTTTTTAAAACTATTTCAGACCCATATACGGGAAGAATCTCCCTGATGAGAGTATTCTCAGGGAAGATAAACCCGGATGCCACAGTTACTAATTCCAATAAGAGTGTGAGTGAAAAGCTGGGGGGTTTGTTCTTTCTTCAAGGGAAGGAGCAGATTCCTGCCGGGCAGTCCAAGGCTGGTGATCTAGTAGCTACTGCCAAGTTAAAAGAGACTTCAACAGGTGATACTCTGTGTAGCAAAGGGGCATCTTTAAAATTCCCTCCTATCAATTTTCCTGAACCATCTATTTCCTTTGCTATTGAGCCCAAGACTCGGGCAGATGAGGATCGAATATCCCAGGCCGTCCATCGGATAACAGAAGAAGATCCAACCGTAAGAATTGAAAGAGAGCCGGAAACTAATGAATTGATTATATCCGGAAATGGTCAGCTTCATGTCGAGATTATCACTGATCGCTTAAGAAAAAGATATAACGTCAATGTTGACCTCAAGCCCCCTAAAATCCCGTATAAAGAGACAATCAAAGGGAGATCTGATGTCCAGGGTAAATACAAAAAACAGACAGGGGGGCGCGGACAGTATGGAGACGTTAAGATTAAAATGGAACCTCTGCCAAAAGGGAAGGACTTTAAATTTGAAGATAAAATATTTGGAGGATCCATTCCAAAAAACTACATTCCATCTATTGAGAAAGGAATTCAGGAAGCAAGGAAAAAAGGTGTAATTGCTGGTTATCCTGTCGTTGATTTTAAAGTCACTCTATATGATGGCTCATTTCATGATGTTGATTCCTCTGATATAGCCTTCAAGATCGCAGCCTCTATGGCTTTTAAAAAAGGGATGAAAGAGGCAAGATCAACCCTGCTCGAACCTATCATGAACATTGAAGTCTATTCACCCGAAGCCTACATGGGAGATATCATGGGAAACCTGAATGGACGAAGAGGAAAAGTCCAGGGAATGGAGCAAAAGGGAAGTTTACGCATTATAAAGGCACAAGTTCCAATGGCTGAAATGCTGGATTTTGAGCCAACTCTCACCTCAATAACTGGAGGCAGAGGTTCATTTATTATGGAATTCTCTCATTATGAAGAAGTTCCTGGCCAGCTCCAGCAAAAAATAATCAGTGATGCGATTAAAGAAGGACGTGTAAAATCAGAAGAGGAAGAAAAATAAATAGGCTAGATTAATAACTTAGTGGCTTGAATTATCAAATCTTCAGTTTTGTTTTATAAACCTATTTATTTGTTTATGCGGGGGGGGGGTAGAAAATCTGGATATTTTTATTGAGATAAAATTATCCTTAAAGAGAACTACACTAACGTTTTTTAATAAAAAGTAGCATAATTCCTGAGATAATAGTGAGGAAGAGTGAAAGATAGAAAGGAGCAAACATACCAAAAACTTCCCAGAGCAGCCCGGCAATAAAAGAAGCTGGGAGGGCACAGAGGCCGATGACCATCTGGAACCCACCCAGGCAGCTCGCTCTAAATTCCTGTGGTGCAAGCTCGCTGACAAAGGTTTTTTGTACTGGTTCTAATGCTCCTTTATGAGCACCATAAAATATAAAAACAAGTATTACCATAACACGGTTGGGTTTTGTAATTAAAATCAGACAGACTGCTATCCAGAAAAGGTAAGAGAGCAAAAGTACAGATTTCCTTCCGATTTTGTCTGAGAGTTTTCCAAATGGATAAGAGGAGAGAGAGGCTGATGCTGCAAAGAATAAATAGAGAACAGGAACAAAAGTAATATTAAATCCGAATTCCCGAGCGTATATGAGGAGAAAGGAATAGCTGAAAGCTCCTAGAGCATAAAAAGAGCTAAGGGTGAGGAAAAGCCTGAAGTTTCTGTCCAGATCCCTCAGGGAAATCCCTTTGTAGATTTTTATTTTTCCAATTCTTTTTTCCTTGATTAGAGTAAAAATAAGAAACGCACTGAAAAGAGAAGGAATGGCTGCCAGGGCAAATAAAATTCTGTAACCAAGCAACTTGAAGAAGGCGATACAGATAAGAATGCCAAAAACTGCTCCAAGGTGATCCATGGCTCTTAAAAAACCAAAGTTTTTCCCTCTGTTTTTTTTGATTGAGACATCAGCAACAATAGCATCTCGTGGAGCACTCCTTATTTTCCCTGCTCGATCCAATACTCTAAAAGGAATTAGATGAGGCCAGATTGAAGAGATTGCATATCCCAGTCTGGAAAAAGCTCCAAAGAGATATCCTATCCAGATAAATACTTTCCTTTTTTTTATCCTGTCCGATATGTACCCTGAGGCTGCCTGAGATATAGATACAAGGGCATCACCTAGTCCGTCCAGAAAACCCAGGACGGCCATGTTTGCTCTTAAGAACTCCTTTACAAAAATTGGCCAGATAGGATACACGATGTCAGAGCCCATATCATTAAGAAATGAAGCGGCGGCGAATATACGTACTGTTGTTTTTCTTTCTGTGTTTTGCTTCCTCATGGCCAGTACTTTTATTTTAAAAGTATAATTTCACTCTACTGAAATGTAAATAAACCAATTTTGTTATCTTATAAATGGGAAATAGAATCATCCACATATTATAATTGTCGGCAGTTTTTATAAATAATCCAGGTAAACGTGGGTTATTCATGCATATATATGTATAGGTGTCGGCAGTTTTTATGAATAATCCAGGGAATTGACATATACGATATATCAGAGATATGATACCTAAAAATTAAAAGTGAGATAAAATATGAACTTAAAAAGAATTGCTACAGTTTCTCTTTTTATTTTTGTTTTTTCTTTACTTCAGGGGGAAGAAAAAGAGGATAAAACTCTTCTTCTTAAAATTGGGAACAAAACGCTCAAAGATAAAACCATGGAAGTTACAGCAGGTAGGATCTATTCAGCG
>JADHWO010000075.1 GCA_016783445.1 Candidatus Aminicenantota bacterium | reverse complement strand
CAAAAGAAACAAGCGTAACAAAGACTGAAAGAAACAAGGCGACTGAAACAACCTTTGTCCTATTTTTGATTTTTGGCTCCTTTTACTTGAATAAACAAAAAGAACTAAACAAAAGTTGCAAATTTATTATACAAAAAAAGGATTTAGAAGACTTCTTGCTCATATAGTAAAATTATTTGCTACATATTTATTGTCTGGGAAGCCGGGGCTTTAGGGGATTTGGCTTCCACTTGCCTCAACTCTATATCAATATGCGATAGGATTTCAAATAATCGGATTTGCCTTTCCCCATTCTTCAGTCCATTTAGTGCGAAGAGCATCAATTATTTGAGATTCTTCTATTCGAGAAAACATGAAACCTCGATTCCCAAGATCTTTAATTGAAGCCCCAAAATGATAAAATTCGGCATCATCTATAATTATGAATCTATCATGAAAAGCCTGAGATGTCCGGATTGAAAGATTTTTATACTGCTTATTGAATGCATCTGCCGCAGTCTTGACGGGAGCAGGAACATCATTTGTCAAAATCTTTGCTTCAACAGATGATTTTTTTGAAGCAAGCAAATTGAGCACATCCGGGCCTATGTAGCCATCGATTATCCAGATGCTTTTTTCTGCCTCTGAAAGGATTTCCTCTGCTTTTGATAGTGCATCAAAATATTGACCTGCGAAAAATATCCCTTCTCTGGACACCTTCATAGACGGGATATCAACTGAAGGCATATTCGTTAGAATATCAATGCAATATTCAACATCATTCAACAACATTTGTAGGTCTACTCGCCTAATGTATCCACGTCCATCAAACTCCGTTGTTTTGCTTGGCTTAGGTGTTTCTCGCTTAGGTATATCACTAAATAACGAAGCATAATTTGATAATAGTTCATCGCGGACTGGAAGATATCTATGGAAAAGGTCAAGGACATTTTTAGGGTCGAAGAATCTCGATCGCTTGCTTTTAAGGAATTTTGAAAGATTGTTCTTTAACGCTATCAGTTTTGATAAAATCTCAGACCTTTCCATTCTATTATCCCTCCTTTAATACTTCTTTAATCAGCTCCTCTATTTTTTTCAATCCAGGGAAGCCAGGGCTTTAGGGTTTTTGGCTTCCAGTGGGCTCAATTAAAATCCAGAACTGAGTTTAATAAATATTTTAATCCTGATTTAATTCTCTCCCAGTTGAAATTTTGTAGCAGAGACCTTGTCATCAAACTCAAATTCTCTTTCCCTTGGATCAAGTAAAGATTTAAGTTTGATTTTACATGTAAACCCACCTTCTATTAGAGAAAATTCTATTAAATCGAAAATTCGGGAATAAGTTTGCCAGTCTACTGTTGCATTTCCTTTAAGTGAATCTTCGTTTTTGATTCCGCCTTGCCTAAATGCAATTTGAACATTATATATTAAGTCACAAATAGTAAGATTAATAAAAGAATCCATATTTATTTCCTTTATTCTCATTGCTTCATCTAAAATATTTATTAGTTCGCCATATCTTGCGCGATTTTGCCTCTCTGTTAAATCATTTTTCAATATAAAATCTCGCTCTTTTTCAAAAGCTTTAGACTTTGTTTTATCTGAAATAATATATGGATTACCATTATATTCAGGTAAGTAGTTTTCAAGCATCCCCTTAGACAGAATATAGACCCCAACACATTTAGAAGCCTGAATGATATGTTTAATTTTCCCTTTAATAAAGCTTATCTTATATTTGTTTCCAGGAATAAGAGCCTCAATTTTCTCTCTAATATAATTTAATCCAAGTAAAAAAATATAACGTTTCTTCTCTATCCTATTTTCTTTGGATAAAGAAGATTTAAAATATTTTTGGAGGGAGTCTGACTCAGAAAGATTGCCTAATTTTGGTTCAAGTTCATCTAAACACTCACTAATTTTTCTCTCAATTTCTCCAATTGCCTTGATTAGATTTTCCCCTAATCCTTTCTCATTCACATAACTTGTACAACGGTCATCATAAGATATAGATTGCCTCAATCTGCCTTGAAACACAGTATCCAGATCAGCTATGAATTGGGCATCAATGTTCAATTTTTTACATAACCTAAAGAATAAATCCAATTCATCTTTGCCACCAACATCAATAATGCATGAGCCAGATGCTCCTAATAGCTTTCCTCTTTTATCTTGGAGGAAACCAAATATTTGTTGATCGGAATATCCTTCTACAAATACTGGGCGAGTGGCAAAGAAAAATTGCTTATGATGAGTATTTAATCTTGGCAATAAATGTTTAATTCTCAATTCGTCTTCGCCTTCCAGTTGGTCTATGCATGTAGGAAGCTTATCAGGCTGAAAAACGAAACAGTATTTCAAATCTTCTATAGTACGTATGTCAATGAAATAAGGTGAATGAGTAACAATAAAAAAGCATTTCCTTCCTGGAGTGCTCTGAGGATCTCCAGCAATTTTTCTAATTTCTTGAATAAAAAATGTCTGAAACTGTGGATGCAAATGTAGCTCTGGCTCATCAATGATTAGGCAATTATAATCATCATCATAAAGAAAAGTTAGAAGAGTGATAAGTTCCTTCAGCCCGTGGCACTCACTTTCTCTTAAGCTATACTCGTTTCCTGCTTCTGTCTTTTGAATTTTGGGATTAAGAAATCCGCCTTCTTCTGCCAATCTTATTTTCCTACTAAACAGTTGAGATAGAGTAGCTTCAATTTTTATCTTTATATCAATCTTTTCTTTTAAGATAGGAAAAGCATCTCCTGCTAAACCAAATTCTAATCCTTGTCTTTTGTATTCTTGAAAAACTCTAAAATCAAAGCCTTGATTTAAAGCAGTATGACCAAAGAGATCATATCGCTTTCTTTCAAGACCAAAAAGACGTTCTGAACTCAAATATCGGACCTTGAGGCCTTGATTCTTACATTGTTTATTTAATTCTTCAACGAATCTAGTTTTTCCAGTTGCATTGGGACCAACAAGATAATTTATACTAGACCATTCATTCTTTTGGAATATTTGTTCACCCCATAAGTCTGGTATTGAAATTGCTATCTCAAGATTCATTCCCTCCCTCCAATCATTTAGCCCGACTTCATACTCTACTTAATAGGCTTATAATACTGACAAAGTTGCTCTAATTTTAGTTTAAAACACCTGAAAAGACAAGGAACTGCTAATGTCTTTTTCTAATTATTATGCCTGTTTTAATATATCCGTTTATCAAGAAAACGATGATATCAGCCGACCATAACCGATGTGCCCGGCTCTCATCGGTATTTCCGCTCTATTAATCCCATTTAATACATAAGTGGAGAAAAACCCAGCAATGCTCGATTGTGCCCGAAATTTGAAGGTCTTATACTCAGTTATAGACCCGTTTTTTCGGTTTGCCTGGTATTTTGACGTTTGGAGTGGAAAACGACACTCTGATACTCTTATTGCTGGTTGATCTTAGGAGAGTGAATATTTAGGGTAAGATAAGAAGTGAGGAAAAGCCCCAAGCCCATGACTAAGATGTTAAATCACAGGAGATTCATATCGTCTTTATCTGTAATTACATAATCCAGTAATTTATCCAATGCATCAAATGCTTTTTCAAATTCCTTGTCTAGATTATATTTCCAATCGTCATTAATCTCTTTTGCGCTTTTTAAACAGGTTTTTGCTTTTTTTAGATTGGATTTTGCGTTTTTTATCTCTTGATTAAAAAAATAAATATTAGACTTTCGACGATTTTCATCCTCCATAGCATCACTCATTTATTCCCTCTTTTTTGTTTTCTTTGCCAATACAATAAAAAATCCTGCTAAAATCACGATAGCTAATATTTCACATAGTAAAATATCGAATTTAACTTTGTAATAGTATATTGTTACTGATATCAGTAAAGGATTTTCAGACTCCAACCCACTTATTATTGTTGGCTCTTCTTTAAAACCGAATAGCCAACCCCATCCAGCCTTCATCACTGACTCTCCTTCTTTTGAATGAACCATTATTAGCAGATACGGAGGGTAAATTATTGATAGAAAAATCAACGCTAAAGCAATCAAGCAAATTATTTTTTGTGCTTTGTTCATCTCTACCTCCTTTTGCTGACTGAATAATAAATGCAGACTAAATAATTACCATATTGTACTTAATAAATTGTATAATCCAAAACCAAGAACAAATAGAGCTAAGCCATATGTAATATTACCAATCCTTATCTGATGTAAATTTTCTGGTGGGGAAATTTTTATAAATGATTGAGGGATATTCTTTTTGTTTATTTTTAAAGACTGAAATCTTCCACCCTTTGGTTTAAACATAAGGTCCACTCCATATTCACCTGAGGATGTAAAAACAATTTTTGATTTTCCTGAACATTTTTCAATAGCCATCTTTATACCGCCAGCTTCTGGCTGGTCTTTTAAAACCCCCCCTTTTTTTTCTAATGACTGAGAAGAGAACCAAACAATATTAAACTCTTCAAAGTTTTTTTTAAAAAGCTTTTTTGCCTCGTGAACTTTACCTTTTCCTTCTGGAGGCGTTATATCAGACACCTCTGCTTTCGCAATTATTGGATTATGACAAATAAAACCTCCTTTTGAGATTAAACTTATTAAAATAGGATATCCATCAATATTTCTTGCAGGGTCAAAACCAAAACCAATAGTAAATCTGTGTTTTACATTAGGAGTTAATAATCCGAATAATGCTAGTATTCCCCAAGAATAAATTGGTATCAGAATAGCTGATTCTATTGTTGGTCTTAAACCAGAGTAAAAAATTCCTAACAATACTAAAATGAAAGTAATACAAAATAGTATAGTCTCTAGAAGACCTGGTGTAATTGACCTTCTCATCTTGCTCTCCCTTCTGACGATCTTAGAGCAATTCTAACGCATAGCGACTGAGATGACAATATTAATTAAAATAAGGCTTTTAATAAAAATTCTTCGGCTTTTTTATATTCTCTATTTAGTAATAAATTAAGCCCTTCATTCCATAATTCTTTTTGAGTTTTCATCAATCTTTCCTTTCCTTTATATCTACAATCTCTCCCTCAAAAATTTACACTTAGGACATCATAGATATCCCCAATTTTTCTTAATCCCATTACTTGTTATTATTGTTTTTTAACAGCTTTATAATTTCTTTATTCTGTTCCCGGATATCCAGTTCAATTTCGAGAGAGAATTTTTTACACTGAAAAGCGAGGAATTCTTCTCGCCTTTTTCCCATAACGTTATTAAAATCTGTTTCGATATCTTTTCTTGATCTCATTGCTTTAAAATCACCTCCAAATTTTATTTAGACTGCCAAGCCGTTATTTTTTCATTTTCCCTCCTTTCTGAGAATTTCCCTCTTTATTATTACAAAATTTTTATATGAGAATATAGAATCCGCCTGCATTCAATACAGTGGTAATTATATGTCTGAACATAGCCAAGGTTTACACTCGCTATCCCGATTTGAATGTTAGTACTCTCACAAACAGGACATATCTTTACATTTATTACTAACGGCACTTTGCATTTTGAACAGATCTCGTTGAATCTTTTTAAGCCATTTCCCTCTGGAAAATTAAAATCCTCTCCTTCGTCCATTTTCTTTTTGTAAAGATTTCTTAGATCTTCACTCGGACAAACCATCCTTTCATCCCAAAATTCACAAATCTGACATATAACCCCCATAATTCCCTCCACCACCCCCTGAAATTTTCTTTTCCCCTCAAACTTCTATGTAAAGAGGCTATATGACGCTAAGCGTCATATCCAACCCCGGGAAGCCGAGATTCCTCAGCTTCCACATGCCTCTTTTCTTTTTACTAGATATAAAAAATTATTTTATGCTGTGTCCAGCTTTTTTTCAAAATGTCGTTTGTTGCCGTTTTATGCCGCTTTATGTCGTATTATGTCGTTTTTCTGTCGTGTTATGTCGTATTGCTTTTGACTTCCTCAAAAGGAGATGTAATAAATTGAATGAATTGCTTCCCAAAATCACTTGTACTCGAAGTGAATATATGGTCTTCTGGAAGGACCCTATCTAAAGCCTCTCCACTCAATAATTTCTTTGATAACAAATCTCTAATTATTATTTCACAAAATTCCTGTTTTTCCAGTAATTGAGGAAATATCTTTATAAGTACTTTTACGGAAGAGTATCCAAAGCGTAAATCAAGGAGGTCATAATTAATTCCATGTTTTTCTCCCCACTCTTTTGGGTTATTAAAGAAATTTAATATCCTCAAATGCCAAGGCGTTAACTCATCCACAAAATTCAAAAACATCAGCTGAAGGTTCTCCTCAGGAGCATTTGACGAACTAGAATTCAAGACCGCTGCCCTCAATGCCTCTAACTTTTCCTTCTGATGATTCCTAATCGCAACCTGCGTAGCATGCAGTATTGTAGTGGTGAACATTTCATTATTCGCAAGATCTTCAATTTTAAATCCCTCAACTTGTTCTTTAAGTTTTTCAAAATCTTCAGCGATAGATTCCATCCATTCCTTAAGTCGTTTTGTATGCGGAGGTTTTATTACAAGCTCAAAAAATTCGGCAGCCACTCCTCCAACAAAAGGAACTCCAGCCAGACTACCTTTAACAAGTTTATTGAAAATATCGCTCTTGTTTTCTTTTGGTACTTTTTTCATTTTACCCCCCTATCAATAATAAAATTCTATATCCTCTCTAAAACCGAAGTCTTTTTATATTTATTATACCAAATATACCCTACCCTTTCTCCCAATTCTCTTATGGTTGCCTCGCAACCTTTATGTTGCTTATCAATGGCTCACAATATCAACTTTTTGCAGTAGAAATTTTTTCTCTAATACCTAATATCAATCAAGGTCATGTACATAAATATTTTCAGACCCTCAGGGGTCAACAATAAGCTCGGACTAGGAGTGCAATACTCTCTGCAAAGCTATTGCAAGCCCTGCATTAAACGAACAGTTTGTTAGGCTTATAATCCCTAGTACTCCCCATATGATTAGCCTTAGAATTAAGTTCCTTTTGACTCCAGATTATTAATATACTAATTATAATAAGCAGTTCTAAACCATTACCCAGGAGCTGGCATTGAAAACAAGGTAAAAGGTTATTAATACATCCCGTTTAGATCTATTTTGCCCCTATTCATAAGCCATTTTGAGGCTTTAAACAACCAAACACACAAACACAAGCTGACGGGCACCTCTGAGCACACTAGCCCGAGAGCGCCACGCTGGCCAAAGCTGATTATGCTGAGCTTTCCCATATTTACAGATAATCAAGTCTCCACTTATCCTTGTATTTACCATATATAAGTACCAGTTCTATATTGTTTAAATAATGATATAAAAAAGAGGAACTTCAGCTAATGGAGCATAAAAAAATGGGATAAACAAGATATACAGAAAATTACTGACTCTTCAACCCAGCCAGCCTCTTCTAATACCTTTATCCAATGTATGATTCTTGTTCTATCTAATCCAGAATCTCGGCTCAACGTCTTTAACGAAACAAAGGTCTTGGGATTAAACATTAACTCTTTCGGCTGGCTATAGCTGACTGTTCGAATTTAGCTTTCGGATTGTACTTCTTCAGTACTTCTAAGAGCTTTCCTAGAATCTTACTAAAATCGGTAAGACTCCCTTACCTTAATACATGTGACTTGAACCTTGTGCGTAAAATATGAGAGAATTTGGATAAATTTATAAAAGGAGTGGTTTAATGGCAAAAAAAATTGGTAGAAGAGAGTTTGTCAAAAAGAGTGCAAAAATCGGATTTTCCGCTGCAGTAGGAAGTAGTGCCATATACCAGTTGGTTGATGGTTCTATTTGTGCTTTCGGAGAGGAAAAAATCGATATAGCTGTTGTCTCTGGAAGTGATTATTTAAACAGTACTACCAGAGCAGTAGAGCTTCTTGGAGGCATAAAGAAGTTTGTTCCGGAGAATTCTAAAGTGGCTATTCTTCCAAACACTCAAAGCAGGCACCCTGGAACTTATACAAAACCTGAGATAGTCCGTGCTGTTATAAAAATGTGCAAAGAGGCAGGGGCCAAAGAGATTAACTGTCTCAGCTGGTTGACAAAGAAGCACTGGGAAGGAACAGGCCTGGCTCAGGCAGTAGAAGAGGAAGGTGCTATTTTAAAATTAATAGATATGGATGATGAATCCCTCTATAAGCCAGTGCAAGTATCTGATGGTAAAGCTCTCAAAGAAGCACAAGTCATGAAAGAACTCTATAACAATGATGTCTTTATTAACATGCCTGTTACAAAGGATCATGCAGGAAATAAATTTACAGGAACTATGAAAAATTTAATGGGTTTGAATTTCCGCAAGAATAACAGAACTTTCCATAAGGAAGGGTGGAAGACAGAAAGAAGTGCTATCGAACATCTTGACCAGTGCATTGTCGATTTAAATACTGTAATAAAGCCAAATCTTAACATTGTGGATGCTACTGAGTTCATTACAACCAACGGCCCTTTTGGCCCGGGTAAGCTTATCAAACCTCAAAAAATTATCGCAGGGACTGATAGAGTGGCTATTGACGCCTACTGTACAACTCTATGGGGTCTGAATGCCAGGGATATCATAATGATAAACCGAGGATATGAGCAGAAGCTCGGGGAGATTAACCTCAAAAAGGTGAAGATTAAGGAAATAAAAGTATAAATAGATTAAAAACAAATAAATGATTAGAAATATTTTTTTATCTGTTATTTTATCTATATCCAGCTTTGTATTTCTTCTTCATGCTTCAGAAAAACTGTCATCCCTTCAGAACGATCTCTCTCAATTCTTACCAGAAGAAAAAGATATAGGGGAATGGAAAAGAGACGGCTCTCCTCAGGAATACAAAGGGGAAGATTTGTTTTTATATATAAACGGGGGAGCTGAAATATACCATGAATACGGCTTTAAACAGGTTATTGTTCAGGATTTCCGTAATAAGAATGGAAAATCAATATCTGTTGAAATTTTTGAAATGTTAGATTCTGAAAGTGCCTACGGGATTTACACTTTTAAAACCAGCACCGAAGGCAAGGAGTTATCTTTGGGCGATATAGCGCAGCTTGAAGACTATTATATGAATCTCTGGAAGGGGAATTTTTTAGTAACCCTTACTGGATTTGATGAAGAGGAGGAAACAGTAAGAGGGCTGCAGGAGATTGCACGGGCAGTGGAGGCAAAAATTAAAACCAAGGGGAAAAGACCTCTTTTAGTATCCATGCTGCCAGAGAAAGATTTAGTGAAGCCGAGCATAAAATATTTCGAGGGAAACCTGGGATTATACAATAACTATCCATTTTTCACTCAAGATGTTTTTAGCCTAAAAAAGGGAGTAAAAGGTGATTATAAGACCGGCTATAGCATTTTTCTATTTAGTTATAAAAATAGTGAAGAAGGCCAGAATAGATTTATTGATGTAAAAACAAGCTTCAAAGAAAGCCAAAGATATAAAGATTTTAATCCTGTTGGTGATGAACTTTTTAAGGTGAAAGATAGTAAAGGAAAACTAATTTTTGTTGCACATTTTAAAAATTACATCTTGATTATTATGGGAAAAATCGATCAATCTCAAGTAAGAGATATTTTTACCAACATTCAGAAATAAATGAGTCAAACAGGAGAAGCTGTTTTCCAATAAAAAGTGCCATTTTTTCTGCATGTAAGTTTTGTGCTGTTTCCAATTTACCCTTTTGTTTGACAGGCCAGAATCATTGTGAATAAAATGGATTACATTCAAGGGAGGAGGATTAATATGAATAAAAAGAATCAATCCGAAATCGTCAAACACTATAAGGAGTTTTCAAGAAGAGATTTTGTTAAATACCTGCTTGCAGGTTCAGCCCTTTCTGCGTCTACTCTTAGTAAGTTAAATGCATCGGTTTATCAAAGTATTACTTCTTTGAACCAGAAATACATAGAGGATGAATCTCCGGATGGAGTTTACTGGGAAGCCTTAGGTAAACATTTTCTTTTCCAGGACGGGCTCATCATGATGAATAATGGAACAGTTGGACCTATGCCCAAACCTGTTTTTAACACTCTTATAAGACATTTTAAAATCCAGGTCACAAACCCGTTTGATGTTTATAATTTTATCCCCAGGAAAAAAGAGGAGGTTCGTACCAAGCTTGCACGATTTGTAAATGTCTCTCCTGACGAAATTGTTATCACCAGAAATACAACTGAAGGGATGAACTTTGTCGCCAATGGGCTGGATTTAAAAGAAGGAGACGAGGTCCTGCTTTCAACCATGGAACATCCAGGGGGAATCCATCCATGGAAGCTTAAAGAGAAAAGATACGGTATTAAAATTAAAGAAGTTCCTATTGGTCTTCCTCCAAAAAATACTGATGAAATTGTGAGTGCCTTTCAAAAAGCCATAACTCCAAGGACAAAAGTGATCAGTATCAGCCATACGGTCTATATATCAGGACTCATAGCTCCGCTAAAGGAATTGAGCAAAATGGCTCATGAAAAAGGAGTACTGGTGCTTGCTGACAGCGCCCATGGGATAGGCATGCTGAATCTTGATATGAAGGAGTTGGGGATTGATTTTTTTGCCACAAGTCCTTACAAGTGGCTTGGGGCTCCCACAGGAGTAGGGCTGCTTTATGTCAGGAAAGAAGCTCAGGATAAACTGTGGCCGACTATTGCCTCAGGTGGCTGGGACAGTTACGAGAATGCAAGAAAATATGAAACTCTCGGTCAGAGAGCTGACGCTATCATTATTGCGTTAGGAGAAGCTGTTAGTTTTCAAAATTCTATCGGGAGGGAGAGAATAGAAAGAAGGATCAAGACTCTTGCAGGCTACTTAAAAAGAGAAGTAAAGAAAATTCCTGGAGTCAAATTGCATACATCACAAGATCCCTACCTTAGCGGAGGCCTGACTGCTTTTTCCATAGAAGGAGTTGAGCCAAAAAAGATAGTCAATTATGTCAGAGAAAAATATAATATTGTTGTCCGGACAATTGGAAATAAGCAAGCCGGAACTTATGGTGTAAGAGTTTCAACCCATATCTATGTCTCTCTCAAGAATATTGATATGTTTCTGGAGGGAGTCAGACATCTGGTCCGACGCAAGAGCTAAATGGATTTTTTCGCCTTTTAGAAAACGATAGTCCCTAAAGGTATGGATTTTTCCACGGAATCCATTTGTCCCCTTTATGCTGTATCAGGCTTTCTATTAATTATTGTGCGTTTTTGAACTCAAAACCACTTCTCTAAGAGTAATACTTACTGTTCCAGCAACAAACATTCCAAAAACAATTAGCATAGGGCCGAACCAATAAACAACTCCTGCTCCAATTGAACATCCGATCAAAGGCCATATGAAGATGTTTAAAAGTTTGCTTCTGTATTTGCTGGCTATCCGTTCGTATATAACAATGCCTGCTGCGAAGCCCAATGCTGTTATTATGGGAGTTAAAATCCAGAAGAAGAATTTCAAGACAGAACTGTCCGGAATGTCAACAAGAAGGAAAGCAGCCAACCAAAAAAAATAAAAAAAGCCTCCAAAAACAACCGAAATTGCTACCTTAACAAACACTCTCCATAAATATCTTAAATTCATAAAAAGCTGTCTCCTTATACTTATCTATCAGGATTGGTGAAATAAACAGTCTGGATTAGATCAATGTTCTAATCCATACACATGTCCGAGTTCATATACTGTTTCTTTTTTTTCTTATGTTTAGTAAATAAATTAGGCGCTTCTCCCATTTAGTTGATGAAAAGTCTTTCTATTTTTAGGCGCTTCTCCCATTTAGTTGATGAAAAGTCTTTCTATCCTTTCGTCATTCCTGCGGAAGCAGGAATCCAGTCTATTATAAAATATTTTTTTATTCTTCTGGATTCCTGCTTCCGCAGGAATGACAACTTGCTTTCTTGCTCC
>JADHWO010000074.1 GCA_016783445.1 Candidatus Aminicenantota bacterium | reverse complement strand
GGCTAGGAGCAATGCACAGGATGGTTGTATGATTTTCTGCATTGGTTACGTCCAGGGTTAATCCTCCGCTTTCCGCCTGTTTCTGTTTTTTTGGGTCATTTGTAGTCAGGTCAGGGCTTATAATCTCCCAGGTCCTTCCTTTATCCGGGCTGCGGTGGACAAATTGACTCCCGAGATAAATCGTTGCCGGTTTGAATGGATCCACAGCAAATCCTGCATTCCAGTGATACCGGTGCTTGACATCGGATTCAGTCGGGACGATGCCCCGGCTTGTCCCGATTGAAGTATCAAAATAATACAGGTTTCCGCCTTGCGACATGCCGTAACCTGCTCCCGGTTTTTCAGGGTCTGGCTCTGTATCAAATCCATCCCCGCCGCCAACAGTCTTCCACATATAACTGTAGACAGCTCTTTCTTTTAACACATACGCCGGCCCCATCCAGGAACCATTGTCCTGCAGGCCACCGTATACATTGTAAGGAGTTTCCATATCATAGCTCACATGGTAAAACTGACCCAGCGGTAGATTTTCCACAAAGCGCCAGCTCTTACCCCTGTTGTGGCTGATCACGACGCCGCCGTCATTTCCGACAACCATCATCTCCCCATCGGAGTGAATCCACATGGCATGGAAATCAGAATGGGCCTGGCCAAATCCGGTAAGGTTTCTAAAGGTTTTTCCTGCATCTTCACTAATCATCATACGGGAGTGGAGCATATAGAGAATATTCTCATTCACGGGATTTACCCAGATCCGGTGATAATAAAAAGGGCGATTTCCGACATCGGACTGGTTGTTGACCTCCTGCCAGTTAAATCCACCATCACTTGAGCGTAGAAGGACACTTTTTTTAGCCTCAACCAGAGCATAAACGTTCTCCGGTTTGTTTGTGGAAAAAGCGATTCCCATACGGCCCAATTCCCCTTTGGGTAGGCCGTTCTTATCAGTCAATTTCTGCCATTCTCTCCCTCCGTTCACCGTGATATAAAGACCGCATCCCGGACCACCGGATTTAAAAAACCATGGCCAGCGTCGATGCTCCCACATGGCAGCAATGATTTTGTTGTGATTCCCGGGGTCCATGGCCATATCAGCCACCCCGGTTTTATTATCCACAAAGAGAATCTTCTTCCAGGTTTTCCCTCCATCTACTGTCTTAAAAACACCACGTTCCGGATTTTCCCCCCAGGTTGTACCTAACGCGCCTACATAGGCTACATCCGGGTCAGAGGGGTGTAACAAGATCTTGCTGACCTTTTCGGTCTTCTCAAGACCCAGGAATTCCCAGGTCTTCCCGCCGTCTAGAGTGAGATAAACACCCCGGCCCACGCCCACGCTGTTACGCGGTGTAGCCTCACCGGTTCCCACCCACACGATGTTTGGATTGGACTGATTAATGGCGATAGCGCCAATCGAAGATACCGGTTTGTCATCAAGAATCGGTGTCCAGGTCAATCCTCTGTCAACGGACTTCCAGAGCCCGCCGGTTGCTGCGCCCACATAGATTATATTTGGGTTGGATATAACCGCATCAACGGCGCCGATACGTCCGCTCATGTTTGCCGGGCCTATACTTCTGGCTTTTAAGCCGGCAAGCAATTGAGGGTCAATCTTGGCAAATGCTACTTGGCTTAAAACCAAGAAAACCATCACGGAAAAAACACATGCTTTAATCCTGAAATTTTTCATTTTACCTCCTCCTTAATTCTTCAGGGAGTCATTCTCCCTTTTTGTATAATATATTAAATAATATTTATGATTTAAACAATTTAAAATTTCTTGTGAAAAAATTAAACCTGGAAGCAGGCGAATCTTGTAGGACTATTCCAATTATTACCTGAAACAACATAACTTATTTTTTTGACTTTTTATAACTGATTGAAATGCCGGACCAGCTGGACTGGTCATACGTTGTTTCCATGTAGGTAAGGCTCTCCAGATAATCCACAAATTCTCCAATACCCCACTGACGTCTTCCCCGTCTTCCTGATACATTATGAGCGGTGAAACATCCACCAACTTCAAGCTTTGGCAAGACCGCAATCAGGTAATTTTTATACCATCCCTTGTCTGCATCACAAAAAACAAAGTCAAAAGGACCTTTAAGCTTCGGAACCAGTTCATGGGCATCGGCAAGCCTTGCGTCTATGTAATCAGAAAGCCCAGCCTCTTCAAAATTCGCTAAGGCCTCTCTATAACGCCTCTCATTTATCTCAACAGTAATCAGCTTGCCTCCGGTTTTACTGAGTGCCCAGGCAATCCAAACGCCGGAATGTCCTGTGGATGTTCCGATTTCAAGCGCTTTTTTATAGTTATTCTTAAGGATAATTTCATAGAGCACTTTTCCGTCAGATTCGGGAACATTCATATCACTCCAGTCGTATTTGTGGCTGTTTAGAAAATTTCTGACTCTCTCATCAAGATCCTGCTTTTTTTCTTCTGCTGTAAGGACTCCGGAAGCAGCAATCTGGATAAATACGAACAGAAATATTGATACAAACAAAAGACCAGACTTAATATTATTTTTCAAATTTACCTCCTGTGTTTTTTATCTGAGGAAATCCCAAAAGAGTAAAGGTGTTTAATACCACACACATTTTATCTTATTTAATACCTAAGTTATTATATAGATTGGACGATAAAGACCTCCTTTTTCTTCCCAAAAAATGAAATTTAGTGATATATTCCAAGTGAATAAAAATAATCCGCCTCCCAGAAAGAAATAACAATGAGATAAACAACAAACAACTTTTTCTCCATAACGACATCTTTAGAAAATTATGAACCATTAGGGAACTTTTTTCGTTATAATATTTAGTAATGCTGTAAATTAGAAAATGTGGTTTACTCGTCTAAATAGAGTCAGGAGAAGTTAATGAAAAATAAATGGACCGTATTTTTAATTTTACTATTAGGTTTAAATTTTTCTCTTCTCGCTGAAGAACCCGATTCCGAACCCCGCTCCAGACATCACCTTGTCAATTTCTCTCTTTTTTATCCTGTTTCCATCAATCAATCCAAATCCGACTCGGTCAACTTTAACCTTTCATTGTTTTACGGCCATGTAGGCTATGTTCGCGGACTTGACCTGGCTGGCCTTGCCTCAGCGGTTGAGGAGGAACTCAAAGGAGTGCAGCTAGCCGGTTTGATCGGAGTATCCGGGGAAGATGTTATTGGTGCTCAAATTGCAGGCGTTTTTAGTGTAGCAGGTGAAAGATTATCGGGATTCCAGATATCCGGGGGCATCAGTGTATGCGGAGAAATCCTCCACGGGTTTCAGGCTTCAGGACTCATCAGTGTTACTGGAAACGAGTTTCGGGGGATTCAGACAACCGGGGGAATAAATGTTGTTGGTGAAACCTTTCGAGGGCTGCAGGTTTCAGGCCTTATTAATGTTGCGGGTGAGAGCTTCAGGGGAATTCAAGCAACCGGGGGAATAAATGTTGTTGGAGAAACCTTTCGAGGGCTGCAGGTTTCAGGCCTTATTAATGTTGCGGGTGAGAGCTTCAGGGGAATTCAAGCAACCGGCGCTTTCAACATCACGGGAGAAGACAATATCGGCCTGCAAACAACCGGCGCTTTTAATATTACCGGTGGAACTTTTAAGGGATTACAGGTAGCCGGAGGATTTAATATCGTAGGCGACCAGCTTTCCGGGCTTCAAGTCGGGACATTTAATGTGACAAGTTATTCAACAGGAGCCCAGATAGGAATTTTTAATGCAGCCGGAGAAATGAACGGGTTTCAACTGGGGTTGTTCAACTACTCGCAAGAAACCCCGGGAGTCCCAGTTGGTCTGGTCAACATCTCCAAATTTGACGGACGGATTAAATGGATCAGCTGGGCCAACAACATAAGCGGAATAAATAGTGGTGTGAAATTCACTGTGAGGAACTTATACTCAATTGTTGCTTTGGGCGGGATCAATATCTACAAGGACATTACCCAGTCTCTCACATATGCCGGCTTTTACGGAATCTCAGTCCCTCTGGGCCGTTTTTATTTAAACACTGATATCGGCTATATGTATATGGACAATAAAAATATATTCCGGAGCAGAAAGGGAGAAATTGATCAGCATGTTTTTATGCTTCGGGGATTTTTAAACTGGGAGCTTTCCAATAAATTATCCCTGTTTGTTGGCAGCGGCTTGAGCTATATAAGTGACAGCCATTTCTTAGCCAGATCAGGTGAATACCGTCCATTATTTTTTGCTGGCTTGGAAGTGTTCTGAATACTGTCTCTAAGGCCAAAGAAGCCTAAATTTCTCTTAAAGCAGTAATTTTGGCCCTAAAAATGCTTGTTTAAGCTATTTTTTGGAGTGAAAAAAAGATAAATTATCTTAATAACAGAAGGCTAGCTTAATTAATTCCCGAATTATGCTCTTAGTTTAAAAAAGACATAAGGCGCAATTGTGATCCAAATTAAAATAAGTATCCACATCCTGCCCTCAAGAATATTATAATCATGAAAAAGTTTGCTCCAAGGATGTTTCATTACATAATGTCCAAAGATAAACTCAAATACAATGGTAAGACCTAACCATATAAACCCTATAATAATAGCCTGTTCTGCTGAATCAATTCTCCACTTAAGTCTGAGAAGCCACACATAAATACCAAACAAAATAATTCCAGTCGCCGTCGAGATTTGATGTGCAAGCAACTCGCCCACAAGCTTTCCATATCCTAATTGTCTAATGACGCCATTTATAATCCCAATTACCGGCATAATTATCCATGCGATACAATATTTCAGGATCATTTTAAAAATTTTTTCAGTTAAATATTTTAATTACCAGAAGGTTAGCTTAGCCCGTCCCCTATAGATCGTAATAGAGGTCGTATTCGTAAGGGTGAGGGCGCTTCTGCAGCGGCGCGATCTCAAGCTCTTCCTTAACTTTGATCCAGGCTTTAACCAGTTCTTCCGGGAAAATGTTGTCTTTAGTTAAAAAATCATGGTCTTTCTCGAGGGCAGCTAAAGCGTCCTGTAGCGTATTGGGTGCACTGGATAATTTATACTTATCCACAACTTCCTGGACATTAAAATTATTTTCAAAAGGTCCGAATCCTGCCTTAGTGGGATCAATTTTCTTTTCTATGCCATCTAATCCCGCCATAAGCATGGCTACTAAAGATAGATAAGGATTGCCGGTTGCATCAGGCATACGAAACTCGACCCGGGCTTCTTTTTCATTTATGGCATAAGAGGGAATACGGACAGCAGCAGTTCGGTTGCCCACTGAGAAAAAGACATAATTTGGCGCTGCCCGGTAGCCTCCCAGCCTCCTGTAAGAATTGGTGCTTCCATTAGTCAAAGAAATAACGGCCTGGACATGGGAGAGGATACCTCCAATATACGCCAGGCCATTCTTATTAAGCCCTCCATAACCTTTAGGGTCATAAAAGAGAGATTTTTTACCATCGGTAATATACTGATGGTAATGCATGCCGTTGGTTGACTCAGAAAAGAGAGGCATCGGCATAAAAGTGGCGGTTTTACCAAATTTTACGGCTGCATTTTTGATAATATACTTTAGCTTGAACACATTATCTCCAGTTTGAACAAGAGGTGTAAAGTAAGCTTCTATCTCCATCTGCCCTGGTGAACCTGATTCGTGGTGGTGGTATTTAATCGGCACCCCAACTTCTTCTAAGTATTGAACGATATGGCTGCGCAAATTGCAGAACTGGTCCCGGGGCAGGTCTGCCTGAGATCCTTTAGTATAAGGTAGAGTGTAGCCTTTACTTCCTTCCTGCCAGGTATTCCAGTAGGACTCGGAGGAATTTACCCAGTACCGGGCTCCTTGAATGTCCGTGCCGTAACGGACTTCATCAAAAAGATAGAATTCAATCTCAGGACCCCACAGGCTGTATCCACCAAGGCCCATTTGGGCCAGGTATTTTTCAGCTTTTCTGGCTACGTAACGGGGGTCAAGCTCAAAAGGTGTACCGTCGTTATTGAAAATATCGCAGATAAAGCAGAGAGTCGGCACTTCCGCAAAGGGATCGAGGAAACCTGTAGTAGGATCTGGCTTAATAGTCATATCACCACTTTCCATGGTTTTAAAGCCAGGATAAGAAGTAAGGCTCGTACCTGTCCCTTCAGTGAATATTTTCTCGTCGTTATGCCCGCTCTTATAGACCATGTGGCGCCAGCGGCCAGGTAGATCCGCAGTTTTCAGGTCAATCATTACAACTTTTTTATCCTTGATAAAACGAAGTGCCTCTTCTATGTCTTTAAACATCCTCTCCTCCTCTTTTTAGCTGAAGTAGGCAAAAATAACATTCTTGAGCATTTCTGAACATGTAATAAATTCTTCCAGGGAAATAAATTCTTCCACTACGTGCATCTGGTCACGATTTCCAACACCCATACAGAAAGAAGGAATACTGCCTACTGTTTTAAAGATAGAAGCATCAATCCTGCCGCCGGCAAACCTGGTTTGAGTAGTGAAGTTAAAACTTTTTGCTTCCTGGCGGATAATATCCACCAATGGATCATCAGGGTCTTCAATATAGCCAGGGGCACTGTACGGAGTTTCTATTTCGAAATTTTCGCCGCAAACTTCCTGACAGATATTTTTCACCTGATCTACGATTATATTGTCTTCAGGTGCTGTTCGGCAGTGAACCAATATTTCACACTTATCTGGCACAAGGAAAATATCGGCTCCTCCGTTGATGCGAATTGGCATACATATTGTTCTGATTTCCTGGTCTATTGCCATAACTTTATAAAAGTCGAGTTTTTCTAATTTAGCCAGTACCTCAACAGCTTTAGAAATGGCATTTACACCTCGCTCCGGGTAACCGGTGTGGGAGCCTTTCCCTTTGATGTGAACAAGGATATTCTCAATTCCGCGGCAGCCATAGATGATATTGGCTCTTTTTTCTTCAACATCGTTCTGAGGTTCCAGCACCAGGGCTTTATCGGCTTTTAACACCTTGGAAAGAATATAACTTCCCTTGTCCTCCAGCTTGGCTCCAAATTCTTCTCCTGTAGTAAATGTAAAAATCAGGCGCCCGTTAATTTGCCTGTCTTTAACAAGGCTGGCAATTTCAAGCATAGCGGCAATATTCCCTTTATCGTCGCTTGCTCCTCTGCCAAAAATCTTCCCCTCCTCCATTACAGCTCCAAAAGGATCATGTTTCCAATCACCGCCCACATCAACTGTATCCAGATGAGCATTGAGTAGAAGCGACTTTGACCCATCGCCTACCTCAAAATAGACATTATTTTCTTTTACCTGAGGATTAAAGCCTATTTTAGTGAGCTCCTGGGTGACATATTTGGAAATGGCTTCTTCCTTACCGGTGATACTTGGAATCCGAATGAGCTCTTGAAGCCAGTGGATGAGTTTGTCTTTATTTACTTCCATGGTTTTCACTTCTGCTCAGCGATTAGAAATAAATTCCTTGATATGCTTTACAGCTAACTCGATCCGGTCAGTGGGAGTAAAACCAAAGCAGAAACGGAGGTAAGAAACTTCAGGATCGGTCGGAGCCGGGGTGTAAACTTCATAGCCGTTATCTTTTGGGCGTACTCGGAATTCAAAAACAGTCCCGGAAATAGCGCTTACCTTTCCTCTGTCAACCAGGTCAATACTGAATTGATCTACATCGCCGAACTCTTTTACCAGCTCTACTGGCAAAGGAATGACAGCATAAATAGCACCTCCGGGGCTTTTCATCTCCCAGCCTAACATTTCTTTTACTTTATCCACCAGAATGTTTCTTCTGGTCTCAATTTCATTGAGAAGATTTTCCTTGTACTCTTTTATTTCATCAGGGGCTGTTTCATATTTCATGAAATGAGCGATTAAAGCTCTCTGGGAAGTAACTGAAGGGCACCCGCTGTGGGACCGGTTGTAAAAATATACATAACGAACCACACGCGGATCAGGGCAAGATATATATCCCAGACGCTCGCCGGGAATCTGTCTGGTTTTAGAATACGTGCCGCAAACTACTGTTTTACAAAGAATATCACGCGAGAACGGCTGGGCTTCCTTTCCGTCAAATACCAGCTTATGATACGCCACATCCAAGATCATGGGAACATCGATCTCCCGAATAATCGTCTCCAGCTTCTCCTGTTCACCCGGGTCTGTGACTACGGCACCATCAGGATTATTAATCAGAGTAAAAAGGAAAGCAGCAATTTTATCTTTAACCGGATGGCAGAGCTTAAGAATGGAATCAGGATCAGCCACCTTGCCTTCTTCATTGATTAACGGCACAGGCCAGATCATACCGCCGTGCATGTCTACAATCAGGTTGTGGTTCTGCCAGGTCCTCTGGTTGACGAGAACCAGATTTTTCTGGCCAGTAAGGAACGTGGAGACGGAAGCTCCGAGGGCACCGGTTCCTCCGTGAGTAACAGCCACATGTTTTTGCATGTTGTCTTCTTTATACTTTTCAAAATCGATGCCTTGTTTTTTGGCGTCATCCTGAAATTGCTCCAGAATCAAGTCCCGAAGGTTTTCGGGTATGGAGTGCTTAAAAATTAGCTTTTTAAGCTTGTTGTCACCATCGGGTACGGTATAACCAATCCTTCCTTCTTTTAAAACCGCTTTGGCTGTTTCCTCAAGGCTTTCCCTATAGCCCGGCGGGAAAAGCCCGGGAGCACAGAGCTCACCAATATCCGCCCTGACAAAATCAGGGTCCTCCGTTGACAAAGCTCTTGCTTTCCCTGCTACCACAGTGATGGTAGATTTTTTTGATAATGTTTTAATGGTCAATTCGGGTAAATGAATTTTTTCATTCATAAAATTGCTCCTTTTTTATTAAAGTGAATTATATTTATTTTCCTTTTGCCGGCGGAAGAATTTAATTTTTTTTAACATAATATAACCTGACTTATACCAGAGTAAAAATTTGCTGTCAACCGGGGATACTCCATAAAGTTCCATCCTAATTCGTTTACAATTCGAAGTTTTACAATTTTTATATCTTTATTGTAGTACTACAGGGAACATCCAAGTAACTGATTGAAAAAAATATTGGTGTATGATACCCATATTTATAGATATTTAATTAAATGAAGTTAAACAGAGGGAAACGGGCATGAAACATTCATTCAGGCGGCGTGATTTTCTCAAGACTCTGGGGATGGGTGCTGCGGCACTTTCTTTCTCGTCATTCAACCAGTGTGGGCGAACATCAGGTACAAGGAAAGGATTACCGAACTTTGTGGTCATCTTTACAGACGACCAGGGATACGCTGATGTAGGCTGTTTTGGAGCCAAAGGATTTAAAACACCAAATCTTGACCGGATGGCAGCAGAAGGCGTGCGTTTTACAAACTTTTATGTCTCACAGGCGGTGTGCAGCGCTTCGCGGTCTTCGCTTATGACAGGGTGTTACCCAAACCGCGTATCGATATTTGGTGCATTGGGCCCTCAGGCGGAAGTGGGTATAAACTCCAAAGAGGAGACCATAGCCGAAGTTCTTAAAAAAAAGGGCTACGCAGCAGGCATATTCGGGAAATGGCATCTGGGCCATCACAGGCAATTCCTCCCTCTTCAACATGGATTCGACGAATACCTGGGTCTTCCCTATTCAAACGATATGTGGCCGATAGGCTATGACGGCAAGCCTGCTCCAGAGGAACATAATAAATCAAGGCATCCATTTTTACCGCTTATCGACGGAAACGAAAAAGTTGCCGAGCTCAAAACGCTTAAAGACCAGGATACGCTGACCACACGTTATACCGAGCGCGCCGTAAAGTTCATCGAAAAAAACAAAGACCAGCCGTTCTTTCTTTATGTTCCTCATTCTATGCCCCATGTGCCTCTGGGCGTTTCTGATAAATTCCGCGGAAAAAGCAAGCAGGGCATGTACGGTGATGTGATTATGGAGATTGACTGGTCTGTAGGAGAAATACTTAAGACTCTTAAAAAACATGGCCTTGAACAAAATACACTTGTCATATTTACAACCGACAATGGTCCCTGGATGAATTTCGGCAACCACGCCGGATCAGCACTGCCCCTCCGTGAAGGGAAAGGAACCTCCTGGGAGGGAGGCGTAAGAGTGCCATGCATTATGCGCTGGCCCGGTATTATCTCCCCTGGTTCAGTTTGCGACAAACTCGCTGCAACAATGGATATACTTCCTACTTTTGCAGCCATAACCGGTGCCCCGCTGCCAGAGCATAAAATTGACGGCGTCAGCATCCTTCCTTTGCTCGAGGGAAAGCCGGACGCGAATCCCCGCGACCATCTTTTTTACTACTACGGGAGACAGCTCCAGTGCGTCCGTTTGGGTAAGTGGAAACTCCACTTCCCTCACAAATACCGCTCCTATCAAGGCGTCAAACCAGGGATGGACGGTCTCTCAGGCTCTTATGCAAGAGGTGAAACTGGAATAGAACTTTATGACCTGGAAAACGGCATAAGTGAAAAACATAATGTCGCTGACAAACATCCGGATGTGGTTAAACGACTCCAGGCACTGGGAGAAAAAGCCCGCGAAGAGCTCGGTGATGGTAAACGAATAGGAAAAGGCGTCCGCCCTCCTGGTCGGCTGAATAAATAAGCTCAATTTTTTTGTTTAAGTCGAACTTTTTTCTTTCTCATACGTCTTAGATAATGAATTTCGGAACGTAATAGAGAATTCATGAAAACTGATGACAGTGAATGCGTCTATGAGCCAGAACAGATAACCGACCCGACTTTTGATATTCTGTACCAAAAATACCAGGATGCTGTCTTCAGTTTCGCCTGTTACCTTACGAAAAACCGGGGAGACGCAGAAGATCTTTTTCAGGAAGCCTGGCTCCGCATAGTAAAAAATATGCCCGAGAAGGTGAACATGTTAAGCATAAAAGCCTGGATATTTACCATAGTCGCCAATCTACACCGGGATGGGCTGCGCAAAAAACGTATAAGACGATTATTTCTTTTAAAAAAACGCATGAGTTTTGAAAAAGAAAATTCCTTATTTTCTGCCATGCCCAGCGCGCCCACAACCAATTCGTCAGATGAGGTGAGTCAGGCAGAAATAGGCAGAGACATCACTCAAGCTCTAGCAAAGTTGCCGGACCGACAGCGCCGTGTATTCGTGCTTAAAGAGATTGCCGATTTTAAGCAGGCAGAAATTAGTGACATCCTCGGGATTCCGATCGGCACGGTCAAGTCCATGATGCACCGTACTGTCAAACAACTGCAGCTGGATCTTTCTAAATATCATACAAAATCCCAATATAAGGGGAAGTAAAATGTCATGTAAAGACATCGAGCGTTTGATTATTGATTCATCAGATAAGGATCTGAGCCTGGAAGAACTGGATGTTTTAGAACAACATGTGGCGTTTTGTACAAATTGTGCTCATTTCCGGGAAAATCTGGAAAAAATCCGGGCTTCTATCAAAACAATACCGCAGCCAATCCCCTCACCTGATCTGGTGGAAAAGACCCGGGCAAGGTGTCAAGCTGAATTGAGAACAAAGACTGCGGCTGATGCAAGAATTAGTCTAAAAATACATGCTGAACCTATACCAAAATATGCTTTACCGGTTCTTTTCTCACTTATTCTTTTAACAGCTTTTATCATTGCCCCGATGCTAAAAAATATTAAACTGGATCAGCCCCTGACATTTCCAACCGTTGCAGTTCTTACCCTTCTGATTCAAAACGCAGCCATGCTTTTCTTTGCGCCCATTTTGATACGTAAGTATCGATGGAAAAAAAGGGATTTTAGAGGTACACCAATGAACGCAAACGCGTCATAAAATACACAATCAATCCCATGCCGGGTGATTGTATCCTGGCATGGACGAGGAGGTTAATTATGGCAACTTCAACAGGAAAGACAATAGGACTAATCTTATTAGTTATAATTATTCTTACTTTTGTACTGAAAGTAACGCCTTTGATTATCGCTCCATTTGGGTTTTTCTCCGGAGCACTCCAATCACTACACTTTCCAAAAATTGATAGTATGCATTTTGGTCCTTCGTTCCTCCGCCTTTCCACATATTCCTTTTTCTCTTTGTTGCTGTTGATCATTTGGATTATGGTAATCATCTGGGTCTACCGGGATGCAGAGCGCCGCGGCATGAATGGCATATTGTGGGCTCTGCTGGTGTTTATCGGGAATATAATCGGATTGTTGATTTATCTAATTGTTCGCTCAGACAGTGAAGAGGAGG
>JADHWO010000073.1 GCA_016783445.1 Candidatus Aminicenantota bacterium | reverse complement strand
CCTATCTGGGATTTGCCTTTGAAGCATCCTGTAAATGTTGCTTATGAAGCAGCTACTGCCGACATCGGAGATTTTAATCTTATCGATTCATTTCATTTAGAAGCTTATAACAAATCAGCAGTTAATTATAACCGGGATGTAGAAATTTTTCCTGTCCTCAAGCGAATATTAGAAAAGCTCACCGGAGCTGAATCTATATATAAGTCTCCAACTGATATGGGCGTGAACCGGGCAAGTTCAGGTATCATAAATGCTAAAGAAGTAACCGAGGCTGCCAGGCAGGAAGTAGTCAGGAGATACTTCAGATATTCCTGTGAGTATGTAATGGGATTTGTAGAAAAAGACACTATCCGGAGAATAGAACTTCTTATAAAAGAGCTGAATGTTAAGCCAGAAAACAGAAAAGTGGTTGAACCGGCAAGGCAAGCAGCACAGGAAGCAAAAGCAGGGGACAAGGGACACAAAGGGATTTTTTGTGGAGCAGCTATAGAATTAAAAGATGGTTCAATTTTGACAGGTAAAAATTCTCCTCTTATGCATGCTGCCTCAAGCCTTGTTTTAAACGCGATAAAAAAGCTGGCAGGAATCCCTGATGAGATACATTTATTGGCGCCCAGCATCATAGAATCGATATCAAATCTTAAGAAGAATATTTTAAGCGCTAAATCGATCAGTTTGGATTTAGAAGAAACGCTGATAAGCCTAGGAATAAGTGCGGCGACAAATCCTACTGTTCAACAAGCCCTGGAGAAACTGAAAGAGCTTGAAGGTTGTGAGGTTCATATGACCCATATTCCTACACCGGGCGATGAGGCAGGTTTAAAAAGATTAGGGGTTAACCTGACCAGCGAGCCGAATTTTTCATCCAAAGATCTTTTTACAACCTAGGTTGGATCCAGTGATTTGACCAAATGGAGCCACCAATTAAATGGTTTGTCAGAACTTTGTAACTTTATTTATTTTGGAGTTTGTCTCAAAGTAACGGGATTAATGTATATAGAATAAAGAAGATTCTTAAGATGTCATTGCGAGCTCCCGGAGGGAGCGTGGCAATCTTTTAGAAAAATGATTGATTTCATTTGTGAGAGATCGCCACGTCGTTTCACTCCTCGCGATGACATGGGATCCTGTCATTTTGGGACAAACCCTAATTTTGAGTTGCAGGAAAAAAATTAGGATCCGAGGAATATGAAGGGGAAAAAAGGAGGGCGGGAGAGGATCCTCCGTTAGCCCCGCTCCCTTTTAAAACCTTGTCGACGTTTGGAAGAGCCCTCCTTAAAATTATATGAATTCGTCTTCCAGCTAAATAATGACAATTTCCGCCTATAGATGCAATAGCCTTTAAGGGTGGTTTTGATGATGATTTTTATTTGCTTTTTTTCACCTCTAAAGGTGACCAACAGTAAGCTTTCTTTTTGGGAAAAAGGAGGCAATCAGCTTTTTTTGTAGGAAATGTATATATCAAAAAGAAGATATGTTGCTATTTTTAAAAATAAGTTGCCCGTCTTGTTTTTTTCCCATACAATGAAAGTCTAAATATTTCAGGGGATACAAAGGAAGATTTTGCGTTTTTTATAAAATAAATTGAGGAGATAGGAATGGATGAACAAAAATTCATTGAGGATAAACTTGAGGAAATAAAGGTAACTATCGGGTCAGAAAAAGCGATCTCTGCGTTATCCGGAGGCGTTGATAGCTCAGCATGCACAGTCCTGGCTCATAAAGCCATTGGTCCGAATCTGAAAGTGATTTTTATCGATGATGGATTAATGAGAGAAAAAGAACCAGAGGATGTGAGAGAAATATTTGCAGATCTTGGGATTACAGTTGACATTATAAATGCCCAGGATGAATTTTTTCATGCTCTTAAAGGGAAATTTGACCCGGAGGAGAAAAGAAAAGCTTTCCGGGATACTTTTTACACTGTTTTTGGGCGAGAAGTGCTTCAGAACGAAGCTAGATTTTTAGTACAGGGAACAATTGCGGCTGATATTATCGAGACAAAAGGTGGCGTAAAAACCCAGCATAACATTCTCGAGCAGATTGGGATAGATCCTGAGAAAGGATTTGGTTTTAAAGTTATTGAGCCTTTAAAAGAATTGTTTAAACCTCAGGTCAGAAAAGTAGCTGAAGCACTAAGCCTTCCGGAGAGTATTTACCAGAGGATGCCCTTTCCAGGGCCAGGATTAGCGACAAGAGTAGTAGGGGAAGTAACTCCAGAGAGAATCTCCCTTGTCAGGAAAGCCACCCAGATAGTGGAGGAGGAAATTGAATCTTTAAAGCCCTTTCAGGCTTTTGCTGTTTTATTGAGTGATAAAGGGACAGGAGTTGAAGAAGGCAAGAGGAAATTTGGTGAAATAGTTATTGTCCGTTCAGTAGAGAGCAAAGACGCTATGACTGCTGAACCAACTAACGTTCCCTGGGAAATCCTTACGAATCTTTGCAGGAGAATCACCAATGAGATTCCAGATGTGACGCGTGTTGCTTATGAAATTACGGGCAAACCTCCAGCAACTATCGAATATGTTTAGATAGATTCTTTACTTCCATTGATAACATTTCTTAAAAAGGGATCAAGGCAGAGCTTTATACCCTGCGCCTCGCAAAAACAGTACAAATTGTGAGATTGTTTAGCCTGTTGCGAGCGCAGCGTGGCAATCTTCTTCGCTCCTCGCAACGACGTCTGCGGCGATCTCAACTAGTGAATAATCCAGGAAAGTAAAATTGGGCGGTTCTATTTTACTAAGCTCTCTTGATCATTTTATATATACCAAGAGTCAGGAGAGGAATAACATAAATAAAGAAAAATCCCCAGCTTATTCTCCCGTATCCTTTTTCTATCAATGTGATCAGTCCAAAAGTTGAGATTCCAAGGCCTATTAAAAGAAGGATAACAGCCACAAGGGGTCTTTGCCAGGGTTGCAGCTCTTTTCCTTTTGTTCGAAGTGCAGCTTGGATGCGTTCATTAACTGCATGAATGAAGCCGGTCCCAGTTTCGATAAGAGTTCCAAAAAGAACAATTTGAAAGAGGAAAAGAAAAATGGGAAATCCCAGCTTTTCGAAGACATAATAAGCGGGGACCTCCTCGGGTAAGACTGTCGGATAATGACTGACAACAGCAATGTAGAAGAAAAATCCCGGCAGAATGCCGATTAAGCCTCCAAGAAGACCGGCAGAAATAGCTTCCTTTTTTGTTTCTATGTGGTTGATGCAGAATAAAACAGCAGGAATAATCCCCATATTGTAGAGAGCATACTTGAATCCTCCCAGTGCCCACTTGGGGAGAACAATTCCGCTCGATAAATTCTTCTGGATTTCCGGGCCAAACTTAAGAAGTGCAAAGACAAGAAGGAGTCCATAGACTATGTAGAGGAGGATTGACCAGCTTGAAAGGAATTTCTCAATAAGTCCGCTTCCTTTTAGAGTCAGAAATCCTATGGCAGCCAGCATTACCATAACTCCGATTATGTCCGGGATGTTGAAGCTTTTTTTAAGCAAAGCGCCGGCTGCAGAACCTATAACACCAAGTACAAGCAGCAGCAGGATAAAATAAATGATCTCAAAAGCAAACCAGAAAGGGCCAAGGAGTTTTTTAAAAAATGTTCGATAATCATAGGCGCGGAACTTTCGGGAGAACTCAAAAGTAACAGCCAGTAATATCGACCACATGGCTGTAGTAATTGCCATTCCCAAAAGGCCTCCCAGGGGACCATAATTAAGAAAAAATTCCACAAGCTCACGCCCTGTTCCATAACCTCCTGCAATAACCACTGACTGGAAGACAAATCCTGGTAAAAGATATTTTTTAAAAAAGGAAGAATTCTGAAAGAACATCCTAGTTTCTCGTTTTAACTGCTTCCAATTTTTACAAGATTTCGCTCAAGAATACAAATAAAAAAGAAAAAAGAGACGAAAAAAGGGGAGAGTCTGCTTTTTTGTCATGATTGATTGTTTTTGCGAGGAACGAAGAAGATTGCCGCGCTACGCTCGCAACAGGCTATGCAATCTCACACAAAGAGTGTCATTGCGAAGAACGAAGTGACGTGGCAATCTCACAATTTTGAAATTGTCGTTGCTGGCTAAGCATGGCAATCTCTCCTACCGGATAAAAAATAGCCTGTCCTTTTTTACTAAAAACCCGGGCAGAAATCTTCAAGAATAGTTAGTAATGGCCTGAGAGTTTTTCTATAATACAGATGTTATTTAAATGCCAGGGTGTACTTTAACTATCATAAAAAGGGAAAAATGACACTTCAGTCAAGAGAGTTTCGAGAGAAAAAAATTCGCTCTATAACTCTTTGGGGAGCCTTGCTCAATTTTTTTTTAATGCTTTTAAAACTCATTTCTGGAGTTTTAATAAAATCTTCTGCTCTTATTGCCGATGGTGTGCATTCTCTCTCTGATCTCATCACGGATTTTGTTGTCTTGATTGGAACGCGTTTATCCAGCAAGCCTGCAGATAAAACTCACCCGTTTGGCCATGGTAAGCTGGAAACGATTTCTTCCCAGCTGATTGCCTTGGTACTTCTCGTTATTAGTTTTGGACTTATCTGGTCGGCTGGTGTTTCCATTTACCGGCGTGAACACAATTATCCAGGCTATTTAGTCTTAGTTGTAGCGGCTGTTTCTGTTATCACAAAGGAAATTATTTTCTTTATGACGCGAAAAATTGCTCGGATTACCCACAGCACAGTTTTGTATGCAAATGCCTGGCATCACCGGTCAGATTCCCTTTCTTCGGTAGCAGTTTTAATTGGAGGGATTATTAGTCTGTTAGGTTGGGGTCATGCCGACCAGCTGGCGACAATTGTAGTTGGTTTCATGATTATGGGAATAGCAGGCAAGATTTTATTTGAAGGGGTAATGGAACTAGCCGAGCATTCTGCAGACAAAGAATCTATCCAAAAAATTGAAAAAGTCTTAACAGAGGAAAAAGGTATTTACAGCTGGCATGCTCTCCGGACAAGAAAGCTTGGGGGCGAATTGTATATTGACGTTCATGTTTTAGTTGATTCAACATTGTCAGTATTAGAAGGTCATGATATTTCGGTGAAACTTGAAAAAAAAATCAAAAATGTTTTATCCAATCCTTTAAATATTCTGGTTCACATTGAGCCTGATATAAAAGACATCTATAAATAAAAGAATCAATAATATTGTGATTTATAAAGGTATATGTTTATTAGTGAATTTGAACTTTCCCATAATTCAATTTTAAAGGAGGAACCATGCCTTACGTGAACGAAAAAAAAATAGGCCCTCCCACTTTAGGAGTATTTGTTCCCTGCGACCCTCGAATTGATGAATCGTCGCGCAAGAGGGCATTCAATATTGGAAAAACAACTGCAAATTTATTAGCAAAGAGACTTCAGATGCCTGATGGGAACCCTCCCAATGTTTTCTTCTGTTCTTTTCTCATAGATAGCGAGAATACAGCTGATTCCGGAGCCCGGGAGATGAAGGATGCCGGAGTTGAAGCCTTAATCATTGTGCCCGATACATGGTTTTTCCCTGGAAAAAGCGCCATGGCTCTTTCAGCTCACTTCCCGCCAACAACTCCTTTAGTTTGTGTGGGGGGAAATAATGCGCCCAAGCCAGGAGTAGTGGGCATAGATGCTCTGGTTGGTGCTTATGCTCAAACCGGCCGTCTATGTCCCATGATAATAGGAAATATGCCGGAGACCGGAATGAATCCGGAATTTGATGAGAAAACCAGGGATGAGATCGTTGACCTTGCTTATGCTGTAATGGCTACTGTTGCTTTGAGGGGGAAAAGATATCTCTCTGTGGATACAGATTCCATGCAGATGGAGACAGCCTTAAACCACGTTCATGCAGCCAGGCGATTCTTTGGTCTTGAATCAACACGGGAATCTATGAAGATTTTTGCTGATATGCTTCAAAAGAAAGGGGGATACAATCCAGAGGAGCTTAAGGAATTAAAGGATTGGGTGATAAATGTAAAATTTAAAGATCGTATTTTCTCCAACACTGAAGAAATTGTTCAATCCCAACAAGCTGTATACACTCAGAAAAATATTAAGGCTCCTGAACTTTCTGAAGATGAAAAGAATAAATTGGATGAAGGCCTGGCTCTGTATTTGATTATAAGGAATTATATGAAGGATATAAACGCTATTGGAGGAGGCTGGACAAGTCAGTTAGCCTGGGGGTCAGATAGAAAGGGAATCCCTCTGACAACAGCGGACATAGCCGAGTCCCTCTTTAACTCCACTGAAGACCATACCGGAGTAAAAACTGTGATTCCTTTTGCCACAGAAAATGACATTCAGGGCCTTCTGACTATGATAACCTATTGCTATTTATCGGGTGGAAAACCACCTCTTTTTATGGATTTTAGAAAGGTCTATGAACCATGGGAGATAGAAAAAATTGCTAAGGAAATCAAGCTGGACTTGGCTCCTTACAAGGAAAAGTTTTGGATGAAAAAAGGTTTTATTGATGGAAACAACTCTGGCAGTGCATCCCTGGACTATGCCGAGGAAGTTTATCTTTTTAAAGCTATTGAATATTATTTCCCGGGCCTGGGGTTTTCTGTGGGTTTTATCTCTCCAAAGGGAATCACTGGCATCGCAGGAAGAATGGCTTTCTCAGATCTTTCAGGAATGTTCACTATGGTCCAGGATGAAGCACAGAGCGTTGAGCTGCCTCCAGCTTTAAGAGAAAGATGCTGCCATGCCTCGAATTATTCATGGCCCCATACTTTCCTGACTTTTAAAAATATTCCTTCGAGTCTGGCTAAAGTCGGGATGCCCGCCAATCATTTCCATATGATAACAGGTTTACCTCGCCGCCGCTGGCAGCATTTCTCCGATTATAACCTGATTCTTAACTATCACTGGGAGAATACTGCAGAATATACAGAAGGTGTTGACAGACCTCTGCCCATGCTCTGGAGAATAAATGGGGGAGAAGTAAGAGGAAAAATGCTAATGGCAGGGAAAAGCTAATTTTTTCTCCTTTTTCCTTGACCCATAACTTTTATTTCCCTATACTCTTCCCGGAAAAATCGAGTTCTTATCAAGTTAAGTGCCTTATAACATTCCACCCGGAGATGGATGATTAGGTTATGGTCAAAGCTTCCCGTGAGTTTCAGGTTTTTGCCAAACCAATTGGTTCAATCTGTAACCTGGACTGTCACTATTGTTACTACCTGAAGAAGGAACACATCTATCCAAAGGGCGAGTCGTTTCGTATGCCTGATGACATCCTGGAGGAGTACATTGTCCAGCATATCGAGGCTTCCCCAGAACAGGTGATCCGCTTTTCCTGGCATGGTGGGGAACCGACCGTCCTGGGGCTGGACTACTTTCGCAAGGTTGTGGAGCTGCAGCGCAAGCATCAGCCCTCTAACCGGCGCATCACTAACGGTATGCAGACCAACGGAACCCTCCTCGATGAGGATTGGTGCCGCTTTTTAGCGGCAGAGGGATTTACTGTTGGGATCAGCCTGGACGGTCCACAGGAGATGCATGACCAATACCGCGTCACCAAGAACCAGAAGCCTACCTATGAGCAAACGAAACGTGGGTATGAGCTTATGCGACAGAACAAAGTCTTAAACGAAATATTGTGTGTGGTAAATTCTAATAACGTCCAGTATCCCACCCAGGTATACCGGTTCTTCAAGCAGATCAAAGCCCAATACGTGACTTTTCTTCCTATGGTCGAGCCGCAGCCAGACGCAGAAAACGGTGTAAGCCACATCACCGTGCCGGCTGATGCATGGGGTGTTTTTCTCTGCGATATTTTTGATGAGTGGAGAGACCAGGATGTCGGGCGGATTAAAGTGCAGATATTCGAAGAGGCTGCCAGGACGGCCTTCAATCAGGAGCATTCACTGTGTATCTTTCGGCCGACCTGCGGTGATGTTCCTGTCATCGAACACAGTGGAGACTTCTTTTCATGTGACCACTTTGTTGACGCTGAACATAAACTTGGGAATATCCGGGAGACTCCACTGGTCGAGCTGCTTGAGAGTCCGGAACAGAGAGCATTCGGTCAGGCCAAACTGGAAACTTTGCCCCGATATTGCCGGACTTGTGATGTTAGAGCTATGTGTAATGGGGGGTGCCCGAAGAATCGCTTTTTCCAGACACCGGATGGAGAAGCGGGACTGAACTACCTGTGTGCGGGTTATAAACGCTTTTTTAACCATTGCCGATCTTTTACTGCAGAGGTGAGTGCACAATGGCGCCGCCAGACCCTAAAGAAGCAAATGCCACCGGAGCAGGCCGCAGGTGTACAGACAAGTTCCAAACCGGGTCGGAATGATCCATGCCCTTGCGGCAGTGGCTTGAAGTACAAGAAATGCTGCCTGGGCAAGTGATTGGACTGCGGTCGTCAAGGTGACGATTAGACGTCAGGTTTTAAGTTTCTCTTTAAAGAACGTTATAGTGCGCTCCCAAGCAAGTTTGGCCGCTTCCTCGTGATATCGGGAGCCTGTGTCGTTAAAAAATGCATGCCCGGCGCCCTCATACATAAATATCTTGTAATCTATGGATGCTTTTTTCAGGGTTGCTTCGAATGCCTCAATGCCCGCATTGATTCGTGTGTCAAGACCCGCATAATGGAGAAGTAAAGAGGCTTTGATCTTAGGGACATCTTCAGATGCAGGTTGTCTCCCATAGAAAGGAACCGCTGCTTTTAAATCCGGAGAGTTAACGGCAACCTGGTTTGTTACTCCTCCTCCCCAACAGAAGCCTGTGCATCCCACCTTTCCTGTAGACTGAGGATGCGTCTTTAAGTATTTTACCGCAGCAACATAATTTTTTATTGTCGCCTTGCTGTCGAGCTTGCGCATGAGCGATTGCGCCTCACTGACATCTTCTGGAGTTCCCCCAAACGGTGACAAGGCGTCTGGAGCAATAGCTAAAAATCCCTCTATTGCTACACGCCTGGCAACGTCTTCGGTGTGGGGATTAAGACCTCTGTTTTCGTGGATCACGATCACACCAGGTAGTTTTTTGTCTCCTTTGGGTCGAGCCAAATGTGCAAGGACTTCGCCTGTTTCACCAGGGTATTTAATATTTTCCACATGAAGGCGGGGGTCATCCTTTGGAACGACCTGGGCTTGGGCATAATTATGCTCTATTAGAGGCAGCATAGTGATAGCAGCGGCAGTGCTGCCAGCAAGAACAGCTAATTTTTTAAGGAATTCTCGGCGACCTAGTGATCCAGTAGTGTATTTTTCGTATAAGTTTATAATTTTTTGATCCATAATCCTTCCTCCTTTTATCTATTTTAACATAAGATTTTTTTTAGTATTAGTTAGCACTTATCCCGGTAATTGTAATAATTCTTTTAAATACATTAAAATTAAATTTTTCTATTGTCAACTTTTATGTATTAATGTTGTTCATTTGAAGAATTGTAAAATTTTATTATTGGCTAAATTTTGACCAAAACTATCTTTAATCATAAAAAATTGTACTAAACCATGCTAAAATAGAAAATGCTGGAAATCTTTACTAAGTTGACATTCCAGGGGTACATCTGGTATTCTGGCGTATCCTAACCTAGTGGCGCTATCGTCTAGGGGACTAGGATAGATGGTTCTCAGCCATCAGACCGGGGTTCGAATCCCCGTAGCGCTGCCATTTTTTTAACGCTGTTACTCAAAACGCCGCATTATCTGAATTCGCGGACAAAATCCGATTCGGCCGCAATGTATCCGAATGAAGCCCATCCCTTCTGTCCCAGCAGTTTTTGAAATATTTCTTTGGCTTTTTCTTTGTCGCCGTTGTAAAAATACCAGTTACCAATCCCATAGGCTACAGCAGCGTTCATAATGGAGCTGAACTCCTGGTCCGTGAGGTTCTCGAGTGTGAGCTCTCCTTTGTAGAAAAGGCAGAGCCGAAAATAGGCAATGTTTTCAATAACATTCATTTTGTTGTGAATCGGCTGCAGCGCCTCCTTCGCCTCATCCTCCCGGCCGTGGAGGCGGAGGGTCATATACAGCCAATGGGTGGTTGCGACAAGCATATCATCGTTTTGAGAGGCTTTGATGCCTTTTCGATATACCCTTAAAGCGTTTTTCAGGTCGTTCTTCAAGTAATAAGCCAGACCGAGATGATACCAGATGTTGGTGTGTAGCGAACTGACGGGAATATTCTGAGCATTAGGCATGCCGTCCGGTTCGATTTTGTCTTCTTTGCCCGCGATAAGTGTGGCGGCTTGTTCAAAGTCCTTTATTGCTTTATCAAACTCGCGGATCGAGATGTAGCGGTGACCGCGGTGGCGAAGTATTCGCACATCTTCGGGAAATTTTTTAATTCCTTTGGTATATATCTCTATTGCCTCACGATATTTCCCCAAATAGGCGGTCCGGCGTCCATACCAGATGAGCGCATCCGGATTGTCGGGTTCTTGCTCGTAATTTAATTTAGCTTCAGCATGCTTTTCCAGTGCCGCTTCAGACGGTTCTGCGGAATAAAGGACTTCCCCCAGCAGAGAGATGGCCTGGGCGTTTTCAGGCAGTACAGGGGAGGGTTCGGGAGTTGAAGCTTCACTCTGTTCTTTTTTGCTGCAAGAAAACGACAACATAACGATACATAAAGCCAAAACAAATGTTTTTTTCATTTTTTCTTTATTCCTTGTTTCGGATTTCCCCATAGTAAGTGAAAAAATTATATTTAATATATAAAGGTGAAATCAAGGTTTTCCTTTTGTTGATTCGGATAGGATAGGGTTGTGAAACGAGTACATTGTTTTGACATTAATTTCTTTCTATGCTATAAATTTTTTCGGGAACTTGAATGAAACTTATCTGCATAGAAGGCCAAGAAAAAGATACTATCTGGGAACTTCCAGGAGAACGTATAGTAATTGGGCGCGATTCTGTCTGTGATATTGTTGTCAATGATGCCAAGTTGTCGAGAATTCATGCCGAGATTATTCGAGAAGGCGATAGTTATATTTATCATGACAAGGAAAGCCTGAACGGTTCCTTCATCAACAATGATCAAGTCTCGCGTCAGATATTGATTTCTGGTGACGAAATAAGAATCGGTGACACCAGGATGAAAGTTCTTGAAGATGACCTGGCAACAGGTATTAACTGGCAGAAGGATGATCCGCTTATCACTTCAAAAATTCCACTTGACCAGATGACAAGCCAGATAGAAAAGGCCGTGTCCCTGCCTGAAACTGCTGAAGAGAAGCCCGAGGTTGCTGCTGATAAGCATATCCAGACGGCAAAGTTAATCAAGAACCTTGAGACAATCTATGAGGTTGGAAAAGCCATAAATTCAATTCAAACAGTTGATGAATTACTCGATCAGATAGCAGAGACTTTATTAAGTGTATACTCTGATGTACAGAGGGTTTGTATTCTCCTCGAGAAAGATGGAGACTATGAACCAAAATTTATCAAAAGCAGATCAGATGTTCCCCCTCGTCCTTTTCAGATAAGTCGAAGCATTGTAAAGAGGTCGGTTGATGAGGAGGTTTGTATACTGGCAAATGACGCTTCCAGCGATGATCGGTTTGCTGCATCAGAGAGCGTCCTGACGATGAACCTCCGCTCTGTTATGTGCGCACCTCTGGTAAGCAAGGGAGTTGTGTTAGGCCTGATCTACCTTGACAACCGTGAGAAACCAAATTGTTTTGATGAGAACGATGTGGCTCTCCTTTCTGCTCTTGCCAATCAATCTGCAATTGCTATAGATAACTCGCGGCTTTACGAGGATGTGCAGAAAGCCTACCATGAATCGATTCTTGCGTTAATGAATACAGTGGAAGCAAAAGATCCCTACACACGGGGGCATTCCCAGAGAACAAGCCGCTATGCACTCGGTATTGCCCAGGAAATGGGATTGAGCGAGGAAGAATGTAAAAAGATCAAAACCGCTGCTGAACTTCATGATATCGGGAAAATCGGTGTTAGAGATCTAATTATTGGGAAAGAAAGCCCTCTCTCAACGATGGAATTTCACACTATACAGGCTCATGTGCTAACAGGCGAAAATATTCTAAAACCCATTGGATACCTTAATTTTGCCCTTCCAATGGTCCGGAGCCATCACGAGAAGTATGATGGTTCGGGATATCCTGATGGTCTAAAAGGCGATAAAACTCCACTCGGAGCAAGGATTTTAGGAGCAGCTGATACATTTGATGCCATGACCACCCAGCGCCCCTATAATAAACCATTACCTTTTGATGAAGCTCTGGAACAGTGTAAAGCCCTAAAAGGAAAACAATTTGATCCTAAGGTTATTGATG
>JADHWO010000072.1 GCA_016783445.1 Candidatus Aminicenantota bacterium | reverse complement strand
TGCCTTCTTACTCCGTCATGATTTTCAACTATTGATGGCTGTAAAACCAATGTCCCATGTGCCGATGCTTTTCTCGGCGGAATAAAAGGAAGTAATTAGGACATTAATTATACCGTTGTCAATAATTGGGAGATGAACCTTATTTTTCTTTATTCTTAGAGGCAATCAGGAATTTGCCACAGTTTTCACAGATATAAATATCGTTGCTTCCTTCTATGGCTGATCTCATTCCCGTAGCAACATTAATATTACAGCCCTGACAGGCACCTATGTCTACTTCGGCTACAGCAAATCCATATCTCTTCATAAGTCTGTCAAATCTGTCTACAAGGGCTTCATCAAGTTCATGTCGAATTAAATTGGCCTGCTCTTCGAGCGGCTTCCTTTGTGCTTTTTTTACTTTTTTCTTCTTGATTTCGATGTCTTGAAGTTTTTTAAGGAGGCTGGCCCGGCTGATTATTCTGTCCTCCTGAGGAAGCTGTAGTTCTACCTCTGAAAGAGCCTTGCGCAACTCTGATTTATTCTTGGCTCCAAAGATTCTCTGTCTGAATCCTGGTTTCCTTAGGAATTGAGCGAGCCCGGCAAACAGATGGTTAAAAAGACCCGGAAGTGAATGATCCCAGACTATAAGTATAATGAGATGAACTTTTTTATCATCAATAGAATCAAAATCGATCCCCTTTGCAGATTTCCCTACGGCAACAGCCAGGTTCCCTTCTGTGTCCACGCGGGCATGGGGAAAAGCAACATTATGCCCGAGAGCTGTGGACTCCAACCGTTCCCTATCAATAATCCGGGTTAAAATGAGCTTTTCATTTTTGATAAGTTTCTGCTTGACCAGAACATCCAGAAGTTCCTCAATGGCTTGAATTTTATCCTTGGCTTTAAGATTAAATACGATTTGAGAAGGCTTGAGATAATCGGTAAAATGGGAGCTTTTAAAAGTAACTTTCATCTCGTTAGTTTTTTATTTTAACATAAATATTATTCTCTCAAAAGATAAAAGGTTAAAAATTTAATAATTTTCTCACAATACTTATATTTTATGGACCATTTCTCCTAAGAAAAAATAGCACGCCCTCATTTTTCTTTTTTACATATTTATCAACGGAGAATGAATCCTTCACGTAGTGGATCTTCAGGATTTATAAAAAATTCATGGCGGCCGGTAATATAAGCCGAACCCTCAACTTCGGGGATGATTGCAGAGTAAGACCCGAAGGAGGTGCTTTTTACTACTTTCCCCTTAAATTGGCTCCCGATAATACTCTCTATAATTAAAGGCTGGCCTGGAACAATCTCTTCCCGTGCATGGAGAATGGCAAGATGGCCACTGACTCCAGTTCCCGTGGGAGATCGATCAACTTCTCCCTCAGCAAAAATACAGACATTGCGGCTATATACTCCTTCATCAGGGGAAGAGCCAGTGAATATTGTTCCATAAAGGAAGTTTAGGTCATCTTCAAAAGGATGTTTAATGGGTACATTCTCCATAACTGCCCTTTTAATAGCCATGCCCTTTTCGATAAGGACTCTATATTCCTCAGGAGTACAGGTCAGGCCAACATTTTCAGCCTTTACATAGGCATAAAACGCTCCACCAAATGCAATATCACAACATACTTTTCCCAGACCTGGTACCTGGATTGTCTTATCCGTTTTAAATACAAAAGAAGGGACATTATGAAAAAAGACACTTTGCACTTGATTATTTGTTACTCTGGCATAAGCCGTAACAAGGCCTGCAGGTGTATCAATTCTAACCGTGGTTTCAGGTTCTGTTATGGGGAGAAGACCGGTTTCCAGAACAACTTTTGTTATGCCTATGATGCCGTGGCCACACATCGTGCTGAAGCCTTCATTATGCATGAATAATATACCGATATCTGCTTCCGGAGTTACGGGTGGAGTTATTATGCAGCCGTACATATCAGCATGGCCGCGAGGTTCCCACATCAGGGAGGTCCGCAAATGGTCCAGATTTTCCATGGCATATTGTCGGCGAGCCAGGATAGTCTCCCCAGGCAAATCTGGAAAACCACTAGTGATAATACGCAATGGTTCTCCCTCTGTATGGACATCAAGGGTAGTAATTTTTTGCCAAAAATCAGGCGGTGACCAGTCTTTAAGCTTTTTCATTTCCCTTCCCCTTTTTTACTTTTTTAGAATTTTCTCGAATCAATATATACGTCTCCTTAATACCTTTAACCTCGACTGCCTTTGTTGCCAACTTAAGACCAAATGATGCAGCAGTGAATGGGTCCGAACCTTCAGCTGTTTTCACTGCAACAGTTCCACAAAAAACATCACCGCAACCTGTTGTATCAATGATTTTTTCGGCACCAGGGGAGGCTATCTTTCTAGATTTTTGCGGAGTTATCACAAAGACTCCCTCTTTACCAAGAGTAATAAACACTGCTTCAACACCCACATCAAACGCCATTTTCCCATAATGAGACATTTCTGTATCTGAAGGCACTTTATCCGGGCAGCCAAGCATCGAAGCCACTTCCTTTGTATTGGCCTGCACAAAGCTTACCCCTTCAATCCAATTCTTCCATTCGAACAAAGGAAGGTATTCCCGGGGGGCATTAAGCTCCCTGCTCAGAAGGAGAGAATGGATATCGAGCCAAATAGGACATTTAGCTGCAGCGACAATTTTCCTCCAGTCTGAAAACTCAATATCAAAACCTGAATTGATGACCAGGATGAGCATTTCCAACTCACGTATATTCTGGAGAACACTGCTGGGATTTAAAGGAGGGACAACCGATTTTAAAATCTCAACTCTTTCTCCCTTTTCCGGATAATGGAGGTGAACCTGGTTCCCCGGGCCAGAAACCCGGATGACACCTTCTCTTTGAAGCGTGGTCCAGGCTCCGGTAATCTTATCCACTTCAGGCTCCAGTTCCTCTCCAAGGTTGGTGTAAAGAAAAACCTCCCTGCCCATACCGCAAAGAACAGCTACCTGATAAAGAACACCTCCGATTCCCTCAAAGGACTGGCCAGACTCCAATGTGATTACATCATGGGTGATCGTCCCTATAAGGCCAAATTTTTTATTCATCTGCCATTCTTAGACAAAAACACGCCAGGTGGTTTCCCTATAGCTTTACACTTAATTTTCAGGCATCTTTCAAACCTAAAGCGGGTTTGATAAATCAAATCTCTACAAAACAACAATAAACAAACTACTGGATTGCCACGTCGCTCTGCTCCTCACAATGACATTCTAAGCAGTGGGTTTGATAAATTAAACCCTTACAAACATTTGTATTTATTGGGTTATTACAGCTTTTACGCTAAATAATTAACTTTTATTATGATATATTATTAAATTAAGAGTTTAAAGGATAAAAATGGAAGGATTAAAAGAAAAGGCAAGGGGTCTGATCGAAGAATTCAAGGGAAAAAACTACATCTATGGAGTCGACTGCCTGGAAAGAATTGGTGAACTAGTTTCACCTTTCGGGGAAAAAGTCCTTTTAGTAACAAACATTCACAAAAGAGACCCAAATAACTACAAAAAGATTTGCAGCTCTTTAGCAAGCTATGGACTACAAATTGAAGGTCCTATTTCTTCTGCTCGGCCAAACTCTCCAATAGAAGATGTTTTAAGGATAAAAGAGGACATTTTAAAAGCGAAGCCTAACTTTATACTTGTCATTTCAGGAGGCTCTGGAATCGATGCAACAAAGGCAGCTTCTGCTCTGGCCACATTAGGCGGCGATATCGAAGATTATTTCGGTGTGGGAAAAGTGAAAAAAAAGCTCACAAACACAGAAAAAGAGATTTTTCCCTGTATTGCCCTCCAGACAGCATCAAGCTCTGCAGCCCACCTTACAAAATATTCCAATATAACCGATTTCAACACAAATCAGAAAAAACTTATTGTGGATGAGACACTTGTTCCGCCAAGAGCTCTTTTCGATTATAGTCTTACAAAATCCATGTCCTCATCTTTTACATCTGACGGGGCTTTTGATGGACTAGCACACTGTCTCGAAGTCTACTACGGAGCAAACCATGAAACATTCGAAAAAATCCAGAAAATTGCACTAACAGGAATAGAGCTCATTGTGGCCTCTTTAGAAAAGGCTGTTGACGAACCATCCAATATCGATATAAGAGAAGCTCTTGGTTTAGCAACAGACCTCGGCGGTTATGCCATCATGGTTGGAGGAACGAACGGCGCTCATCTTACGAGTTTCTCTCTAGTGGACATTCTCAGCCACGGCCGGGCCTGTGCCCTGCTTAATCCCTATTACACGGTCTTCTTTGCTCCCGCCATCCAGAAACAGCTTGAACAGCTGGCTGACCTCTTTGCACGATACGGCCTTATGGAAAAACCCTCATTAACACTAAGAGGAAGAGAACTGGGCATTGCGGTTGCCCAGGCGCAAATTGCACTGGCCAAGCGTGTAGGTTTTCCAACAATACTCGGGGAAATCGATGGAATAAGCAGCTCTCATATAAATAGAGCACTTCAAGCCGCTAAAAACCCACAGCTTGAGATGAAACTAAAAAATATGCCCATTCCCTTGACATCTGACATGGTGGACGAATATATGGGACCCATCCTTGTAGCAGCGCTGAATGGGGATTTTAGCCTCATAAAAAACATCTAATAATGAAAGAAGTCAAACTTAATTTTGGTCACGTAAGCTTCCCCTTAAAAGTCCCAGGCCACACAGATTCACTTGCCATGAAAAAGGCTCCCATTCTCTCTAATGCTGAGGAAAAAATCCGAGAAGCTCTGACAAATCCTATAGACTGCTTGCCCCTCAGAACTCTGGTGAGCCAGAAACTTCGAGCAAAACCAGAGGCAAATGCCGTTGTGGTTATCTCAGACAACACCCGTCCTGTCCCTTATTCAGGAAACTCAGGAATCCTTTTCCCTGTTGTCGAAAAAATGATAAAAGCCGGACTCCAACCTTCCCGTCTCAGACTTCTTGTGGCTACTGGAACCCACCGTGCGATGAGCGATAATGAACTCAGGAAAATTCTTGATCCCAGAATATTTAATCTTGGGCTTCAGATAATCAACCATGACTGCAGAAAATCCAGCGAGCTTGTTTCCGTCGGTAAGACAGAGCTTGGAGGAGAAATACTCTTGAACCGTGTTTATGTAGAAAGCGACATAAAAATACTCACCGGTCTTGTGGAAAGTCATTTTATGGCTGGAGCTTCAGGCGGAAGAAAGTCTATCTGTCCGGGGCTTCTGTCAGAAGAGTCTACTTATATCCTTCACAGCGGTCCTGTTCTCTCTTCTCCCAATGCTTCAGACCTAATTCTTGATGAAAATCCTGTTCACGAAGAAGCGCTCAGAGTGGCGAAGCTCGCAGGCTGCGATATGATTGTGAATGTCACTCTTGACTCAAATTACAGACTTACAGGAGTATTTGCTGGTGATCTCGATTCCGCCCATTTAGCAGCCGTAAAAAAACTCCGAAGTTATGCTGCAATACCTGTCAAGAAAAAATATGACTTAGTTATCAGCCATGCTGGCTTTGTAGGAGTTAATCATTATCAGGCAGCCAAGGGAGCCCTGACATGTTATCCATTACTCAAAAGGGGAGGAATCTGTCTTTTAGCTGCATCTCACACAGACCTTGATCCCATAGGAGGGACAAACTACAAAAGAATGGTCCGGCTTCTTGGAGAATTGGGCGAAGAAAAATTCACAAAAAAGATACTTGATCCATCCTGGATTTTTGTTCCTGAACAGTGGGAAGCCCAGATGTGGGCCCGTCTTTTTAAAAAAATTCCTCCTGAAAATCTAATCTACTGCTCTTTAGAAATTCCTGAGGAATCTTTCTCCTGGCTTCCTGCAGAGGATGCAAGAGTAATAGCCCCTGAATCAAAGAACCTTCAGGAACTTATGGAAAAATCCATCGCCTGGGCTGTTAAAAAGCTCCGCCACAGCCTGGGCAGAGAACCTCAAATCGCCTTCCTCTCTGATGGCCCTTACGGCATTCCTGTAGAAACAAAGTAGATATAGAAGAAAGTAGCCTGCAGACTGTCCGATAAAAAGCATTTAATTTGAAAATTTAAAAGATTTAGATTAAATTATAGACAACCAGAGGGAACTCAAATAGATAATATGGATAGAGAACAAACTCATTTAAGATTAAAATCCTTAATTCACAAATTTGAAGCTAACAAATTCCACTATCTGTCAAAAAATTACCTGGAAGAAGAAGTAAAAATTGATTTCATCAATCCCCTATTTGAAATACTCGGCTGGGATATCCGAAATACAAAAGGGCTATCTCCATATGAAAGAGAGGTTCTTGTTGAGAAAGGGGAAACGATCGGTCATCCGGATTACAATTTCAGAATCGATGGCCAGACCAAATTCTATGTGGAAGCAAAAGCACCGCATGAGCAATTGCATAAAGTTAACCATATCCTTCAAGCCAAATCTTATGCCTGGAACACTAAAAATGTCTTCATAGTACTTCTTACTGATTTTGAAGAGTTCCGGCTCTTTGATGCCACAATAAAGCCTGATTCGAAAAACCCTGAACAAGGACTCATCTTTGAGCTCACGTATGACCAGTATCTGGATAATATCGACAAATTGATGCTTCTCTCTAAGGAAGAAGTCGAGAGCGGCTCTATTGATAAATTAATTCTTAAAGACTTAAAAAGTAAAAAGTTGAGAATTCCTGTAGATAAAGCATTTCTGGAAGATCTCTCTAAATGGAGAGAAGAACTTGCTAAGGATATTTACAAGCAAAATATAAAAGAGCTTGAAGATAGAACAGATGAAAACAAGGTGAAAATCCATGTAAAAATTCTAAATGAAGCAGTTCAGAAAATTCTGAACAGACTGATCTTTATTCGCATTGCCGAAGATAGAAAAATCATAGAACCCAAATCGCTTTTAGACGAAGTCGAATGGTGGAAAGCAGGAGGAAAAAGAAGAGATTTACACAAAAGGCTAACAGATCGTTTTATAGGATGGAACCAGGACTTTAATGGAGAAATTTTAAAAACAGGCCCTTGTGATGTTCTGGGTATAGACTCTCATCTTTTAGCAAAAATTATTGAGGGATTATATTTCCCCAAATGTCCTTATCGCTTTAATGTTATAGGAGTAGAACTTCTTGGTTCTATTTATGAAAGATACTTGGGAAAAACAATAAGAGTAACACCCAAAAGAGTCAAAATAGAAGAAAAACCAGAAGTAAGGAAGGCAGGAGGAGTTTACTACACTCCTCAATACATTGTTGATTACATCGTAAAAAACACAGTTGGAAAAGTTATCAAAGGAAAAACTCCGAAACAAATAGAAAAAATCAAAATATTAGACCCAGCCTGTGGCTCTGGTTCTTTTCTCCTCACTGCTTTTCAAACATTAATTGATTATCACCTTAATTACTATGAAAAACATCCTGAAGAATCCGGACAAGGCTCGTTATTCCCAGATATTATAACTGATTATAGTGGGGAAATAAGACTCTCTATAGAGAAAAAAGCTCTGATTTTAAAAAACAATATTTTTGGAGTCGACATTGACCCTCAAGCTGTAGAGATTGCCATGATGAGCCTTTATTTAAAGTGTCTTGAAGGAGAAAAAGACCTGCCTCGAAAAAAGGAGCTTTTACCTTCTTTATCAAAAAATATTCGCTGCGGCAATTCTCTAATATCTTACGACATTTTTAACCAGTTAATTTTATTCGAAGAGGAAGAAAAAGACCGCATAAATCCTTTTGACTGGAATTCAAAATCTACCGGCTTTGGTGAAACAATGGAGAAAGGCGGCTTTGATGTTGTGATAGGTAATCCACCGTATGTCCGCATCCAAGTTATGAAAGAATGGGCTCCTTTTGAAGTGGAACAATATAAGAAACAATATAAAACTGCATTCAAGAAAAACTATGACATATATGTTGTTTTTGTTGAAAAAGGCATAAACATTTTAAATAAAAATGGTCTCTTAGGATATATCTTACCTAATAAATTCATGCAACAAGAATATGGGGAAAATTTACGCAAAATTATCGCAGAAGAAAAAGCCATTTCGGAGATAATTAATTTCAAAGACCAGCAAGTGTTTGAGGGAGGTACGACTTATACTTGTTTACTTTTATTGAACAAAAAGGCCAAAAAATTAGGACACTACGGAGAAGTGAAAAGTCTAAAAGGGATAAACGATGTGACATCATTGGAACGAAGAATAATTTGCTGGGGTAAGATAGATAATAATTATCTTAATGAAAACCCTTGGTTTTTTGTTTGTGATCATGAAAAAAATCTCGTAGAAAAACTAAAAAAAAATCCTAAATTAGGAGATACTGTTAAATCCATTTTTGTAGGATTACAAACAAGCGCAGATAAAGTCTTTATTCTAAAAAAAGTAAAGGAAACTTCTTCTGGAGAATTAGTCTTATACTCTAAAGCTTTAGGAAGTAATTTTATTTTTGAACAGAATATTGTTAAACCATTAATCAGTGGTATGGATGTTAAAAGATATACCAGACCTTCCAAAAGACAGTATGTCATTTTCCCCTATCGAATTGAAAATAACAAATCATTTTTAATCCCTGAGGATACTTTAAAAGAGCAAGTTCCTCGTACATATCAGTACTTTGTAAAAAGCAAGAAAATACTAGAAAATAGAGAAAAAGGCAAAATGAAAGGAAAGCAATGGCATGGCTATATATATTTAAAAAATTTAGTTAAACAAGAATATATAAAAATATGTGTTCCTCGCTTAGCAACATGTATTCAAGCCATTTTTGATGATAAGGGCAAATTTTATCTTGATAATGTGGATGTATGTGGAATCACTTTAAAATCATATGATAAATCAGAATATCTATACCTACTTGGCCTTTTAAACAGTAAACTTTTATCTTTTTATCTCAAAAAGATCAGCACTCCTTTTAGAGGTGGCTTCTATTCCTGTAATAAACAATATTTATCTCAACTCCCCATCTGTATAATTGATTTCAACAAGCCAAAAGAAAAAGCAATACATGAAAAAATGGTCAAATTAGTAGACAAAATGTTAGAACTGAATAAAAAGAAACACACGCTTCCCCCAAGTTCAAAAAGAGACAAAATCGAAAGAGAAATCCAAATAACTGATGAAAAAATAGATGAATTTGTCTACGAGCTTTATGGGATTACAGAGAAAGAGAAAGAAATCATTGAAGGAAGTCAATAGATGAATTTAGATTTTTTTATCGAAGATGAACAATATATTCAATGTGCTCTGTTAGAATTAGATAAATTTATCTCATTCTGTAGAGAAAGAGAAGTTATAGTTACTAAGTCTCAATTAGAATTTTTTGAAAAAAAGAAATTATTTTTTCCTATACTTAGGATTAAAAAACCTAAATATAAAGAAAAAATAGAAACAACTCCCAATAATCAAATACGATCATTAGGCCCTTTGAAGCCAAGAGAAAGATATAAAGGTGAAATAAGAGAGCGTTATTCTATAATATATTTTGAAAAAGATTATTTAAAATGGCTAAAAGAAAAAGGATATATTTCTATTACAAAAGACAAAAAATTTATCCCTTGGAAAAACTTTTTTGACTCAAAATTACAAGAAAGATCCATAATGAGTTATTATTCACAGTTTCAGATTTTCTGGCTTTACGAATTGCTCCAACGGTCAAGCATTAAACTAGGCCTTGTTTTTTTTGATGGAATAAATAAAGAAAACTCTTGGGAAAAAATTAAGTCAGGAAAGATAATCATAAACGCTGTTAAAAGAAATTTTCAAAAAAGAATTAATGATTATTATAAATTAACAGAAATACTAATTGCCATACAGAACAGATATTATCCTTATACAAAATCTGATGAACGAATGATTTCGGTTTCTTTTCCTAGCTCTCATATTAATTGGGATTGGAATGGATTCAAAAAAAAATGGGATCCTCTAAAAACTCAGAAAACTTTGGGTTTTGATTTTAATTATTTAAAAAAATGTTATCAAAATATAATTTCTACTGCAAACTTTAAAGATCCCATCAAACACTGGTATACTTTTATCCAATTTATTTCTTATGAAAAGAAGAAAAAATTAAAGGGGCAAGCTCTTTTAGCTCAGGATTTCTATGGCATGGCGAAAATGTTAAAAATGTTCATCAAGGATCTGACGGGGGAAAGCTTACCTAGTCCTGATGAAGGATATTATGATTGGAAAAAGAAATATTATGGTAAAGAAACTCTCGAAAATAAATTAGAATTTCTAGAATATCTCTGTAATGCATTTCATGTAAATCCACGGCCTAAACTTATATTAGTTGTTGAAGGATATGGAGAATATGAAAATATTCCGAGATTGAGTAAAGCTATAGGATTAGATTTGAATTTAACTGGAATTAGAATTGAAAATTTGAAGGGTATAGGTAACTTTAAAAATTTAGAAAATTTCATTGATCATTACCACAGCCTTCAGACAGTTGTATATGTATTGCTTGATAATGAAAACAACACAAGACAATTCAAGCAAAAAATATTAAAGAAAGATTCTAAATATGGAATTAGCCGAAAAAAAACAAAGTCAGAATACATAAAAATATGGGATAATAATTTCGAATTTGACAACTTTACTAACAAAGAAATTGCTAAAGCTATGACTAAACAGTCCCAAGGAAAATATACTTTCTCAGAGAAAGAAATAAATATTGTAAGAAATAGAAATAGAAAAATTGAAGATATTTATAAAGAAAACGTTGGCTTTGACCTTAACAAAAGAGAATTCGACAAAGATTTATCCAACATTATTATCAAAGAAATAGAACAAAGAAAAAGTGCTGATATTATAAATATTATAAGAGAAAATAGGAAAGTTGTTAATGAGATAATAAAAATAAGAGAAATAGCTTTAAAGAATTATTTTCCAGTACGTAAAGAATTATGGAAGAAAAATCAAGAATCAGGATTTTTTGGAGATATAATTAAGTAAAATTTATTAAATAAAATCTATTAAATTTGAGAAAGATACAATCGCAATAAAAATAATAAGTAACTCATGACAAAGTAGTCACATTCGGAGGCAAAATATTAAAGAATAAAAAAAACATCATTCCTCCAAGCTCAAAAAGAGACAAAATCGAAAGAGAAATAATAGTAACCGATGAAAAAAGCAAGGCCAGATATAAGATTGAAAAATATATTTAAATACTTTGATCAAGTCAAATTTGAAGAGAAGATTCCTCAGCCAAAAAAAATCTTAGAAAGTTTTAATTATGAAGAAATTTATAAAAAGACACCATGGTGGACACATCTAAAATTCACTTCATATCTGAAGAATTGGTATCAGGTCGTTCACGAATATAATAAATCGTTTAAATTCTATAGATGGGCGAGAAATGTTGAAATAAGTGCAAATCAACATTTTAAAGAAGATTATGAATATTATGCTTTCTATTATGGGCAACCGTTGATTGAATCTTCAGTTATTTCTTTGAGCTCAACTTGGGATAAAATGTTGCTTTTTATAATTTCTACAATCGTGATATTTTATAAAGAACATCATGATGAAATAGCAAAACTATTAATTTTCAACAAAAATGCAATAGAAAATGGTAGTTATAAAAAATACATTATTTCTAAATGGAAAACTAAATCAAAAATAAATTCCATAAAAAAAATGGATTTTACTAATTGTACCAAAGACTTTAACGCCATCGTAAAAAAAATTAACAGTTTCAGATCCCTCCAAGAATACAGAAATACAATAATCCATGGATTTAAACCTCCTTTAGAAGTAAAATGGCCAAAAGCTGAATTATCTTTTAACTCTCTTGCTTTTGGAGAATATGTACCAAAGAAATATTGCAAAATTCTCAGTGTAACTAAAAGAGCACTAATAAATATGTGCGAAATCCTAAATGATGGACAGAATTTAATTTTAAAGATTATACAAAATAGTTATAGGTAATTAAGAATAACTTTCATAAATTCTAAAATATCAATCAAATCTGTGTATTAAAAGTATCTACCATAAAAATAAATTTTTGAATTATATGAAAAAACATTAGAATTAATTTTTAGAGATAGAAGAAGTCTAGAGTTGATTTAAATATTAAAAGCCCGTCCTTGGAATTTCAACAAATTGTAAAGGGGTATATATTTTTAGGAGAAAAAACGGCTCGCTGAAACACGATAAAATAGATAATCTCTTTTTTTCAGTATGTTATTTTCATGCGTAATTTGGACAACGGGAATGTTATTCAAGATTCTTGAGTGCTTATAATGGTGGCTGGCAATGGGGTCAT
>JADHWO010000016.1 GCA_016783445.1 Candidatus Aminicenantota bacterium | reverse complement strand
TCTTCTTGAACATTCCAAGAAGACCATCGCAGTCTGTCCCTGCGAGGAAGGATGTCCCTCGTGTGTAGGCCCTACAAAAGAAAGCGGCAGACAGGCCAAACAGGTTTCGCTGGAAATACTGAAAAAACTTCTTGAATTAGCCTAGCGTGTATAAAAGAAAAGAATTAAGAGGATAGTTCAGGCAATCTATAAATAGTTAATCTTTTCGAGCTGTTTTTCTTCCCCCATAATGATTAAGATATCACTGTCCTTTATGACAAAATCCGCCCTGGGAACATAAGTCGTTTTCTCCGGGATAAGTTCCTTGATAGCCATAACCTGAATGCCATATTTATTTCTCAAATCAAGCTCTTTTAAAGACTTCCCGATAAACTTCTCGGGAGGGGCAATCTCCTGGACTCCAAAACCAGAGGTAAGAGGGAGGTACTCCAGCACATTGGGGCAGCTCAGCTTTAGAGCTGTCTTAATGGCCATATCCTTCTCCGGATAGATCACATCAGTTGCTCCAACAGCCTCTAAAATCTTTGCATGGTCTTCTGTCAGGGCTTTAGCTACAATTCGCTTAGCTCCAATCTCATGCAGGTGAAGGACTGTGAGTATGGAAGCTTCCATCTCCGGCCCTAGACTCACAATAACCACGTCCATCTCCTGAATCCCCAGGGCCTGCAGATTTTCCTTATCTGCGGCATCCATGTTCACAGCATGAGATACAAATTCCTGGACTTCATCAACCTTTTCCTTTTCTACATCCACAGCCAGCACTTCATTTTTTTTCTCATAAAGAGTCTTGGCTATATTAAACCCAAAACTCCCTAGCCCTATCACAGCAAATTTCATCATTAAATACTCCTTTACCGATTCTATCCTATCATAACGGTTTCTTCAACATACTTATATTTTCCGAAGGCTTTCCTCCTGCTGAAAGCAAATAAAATAGTTAAGGGGCCAATCCTCCCGATGTACATGGTTAGAATAATCACAATCTTGCCAAAATTACTCAATTTTGGCGTTATCCCCAGAGAAAGTCCAACTGTGCTAAAAGCAGAAAATACCTCAAAAAGCACTTCTTTCATGCCCGCCCACGGCTGGGCGATTAACATGATAAAGGAGGAGAGGAATATGATACCAACAGCCAGTGTAACAACCGTGAACGCCTTTGTAACTGACTCCAGAGGTAAAGTCCTGTAAAAAAGACTAACAGAATCCCTGGCTTTTATTTTAGATTTCAGGAACGCAAAAATTACACCAATTGTGCTTGTCTTGACACCCCCTCCGGTAGAACCTGGGGAGGCCCCTATAAACATAAGCATAATCAGAAGGAAGACCGCTGCAAAACTCAAAGAACCCAGATTTATGGTGTTGAACCCGGCTGTTCGTGGAGTTATCACTTGAAAAAGGGAAGAGAAAATCTTCTCCTTCATTGTGAACATTTTTAATGAACGATTCCACTCTATAAAAAGGAAAAGAACAAAGGAAATAACAACAAGGAATGAAGTCATTGTGAGAATCATTTTGGTATGAAGGGATATCCTTATCTTTTTTCTTCGCACTAAACTTGATAGAATCTCCTTTGATTCCTGGAGGACCAAAAATCCAACTCCACCTAACACAATCAGAATAAAGAGTGTAATATTTATCCAAATATCATCCCTGTAAGACATAAAACTATCGCTGAAAAGAGAAAAGCCAGCATTACAAAAAGCCGAGACGGAATGAAAAACCGAATTGGAAAGAGCTTTTAGCCAAAAGAAATCTTTCTGCCAGCGAAGGAAGAGAAAGAGGGTTCCTGCTGCCTCAAAAGCCAGGGCATAGAAAAAAATATTTTTGACAAGAGATTTAACATCTCTTGGTGCTCCGGGAAGAAAATCCTGCTGTATGATTATTCTGTCTTTTATTGAAATCTTCTTGCCGGCTACAAAAAGAATAAGAGTGGAAAAGGTCATAATCCCCAGCCCGCCAAGTTGAAACAGGACGAGGATAACAACCTGGCCAAACGGAGTGAAATAGGTAGCAGTATCCTGGACAATAAGGCCTGTCACACAAACTCCGGAGGTAGCTGTAAAGAGGGCATCGATAAAAGAAATATGGCCTGATTTTGTACTAAATGGAAGAAGAAGAAGAATAGTACCCACACAGATGGCTACAATAAAGCTAATAGCCAGGAACTGGGCTGGCTGAAAACGCTTTTCCCCTTTAATCCTTTGTCTCCTTTTAATTCGTCTGCTTTGTTGCAGGGCATTCGTGTTGGAAAACCACAGTTTCATACTCTGTGCCTCGTAATGATAGCATAATTTGTGAGATTGTTTAGCCTGTTGCGAGCGCAACATGGCAATCTTCTTCGCTCCTCGCAAAGACGTCTACAGCAATCTCAACTCGTGAATTATCCAGATTATTCAGGATTTTGTCAATAAAGCTTGAAACACAGTAAGTATCTTTTTTGCCGTGATGAAGGACGGATCAATCACATTATAAGGGTATTTGGGGATGGATGAAGCGACTTTGAAGATTTAGCCTTCCTGAATCTCTTTTTGAGGGAATCCGGCAAAGCCGGACACCGAGTATGTTTAAACTCAGGCCAGTGGATTCAGAAAACACGCATCTTTTGCCCCAGCGAGTCAAAAGCTGCTCGATTTCAGGCTTCGCTCTCCTCTCCATCATGGAGAGGAACCATGCCCGCTTTGCCTTCAAACGGTTTTTCTCACCCACTGCCCTTCGTTTATGCTTTGAATAGAATGATGAAGGAATGGCGTTAAAAATCTGAACGGAAGCTCAGACATTCCCAAATACCCTTATTAACCCATCACGGAAAAAAAGATGCTTCCTTAGACACAGCCTTTTATTTTCATGAGCTCGAGTTGACTTTAAATATGGCATATGCTACTTTTTTATGAGGAAATCAATGGATTATATAAGACTTATTATAGATGCCAGCATTATAGTCCAACTGGTCCTCCTAGTCCTGGTTTTCTTCTCGGTTTTTTCGTGGGGAGTCATTTTCTTTAAAAGGAAGACACTAAAAGCTGCATCTTCCCAATCTAAAAAATTCCTAAAAGTGTTTCGAAGAAGCAATGATTTTACTGAAGTGAATCAAGCAGCCAAAAGATACAGATCCAGCCCCCTCGCTTCACTCTTTCGGTCTGGCTATAAAGAGCTTGTTCATTTGAGGAAATCATCTGAGGGAATCCTTAGTTCGGAAAATCTAGAGAGTATAAACCGTGCTCTTGCCAAGGCTTCGAATAATGAAATTAACAATCTGGAAAAAATGATGAGCTTCCTGGCCACAACTGGAAGCGTAACTCCTTTTATTGGCCTTTTTGGAACCGTATGGGGAATCATGGATGCCTTTAACAAAATCGGAATACTCAGATCCGCAAGTGTCCAGACCGTCGCTCCTGGTATTGCAGAAGCGCTTATTGCTACAGCAGCCGGCCTTTTTGCCGCTATTCCGGCAGTCATCGCCTACAACCATTACCTTCACCGAATAAAAGGCGTGATATCTGAGATAGAAGACTTTTCCCTTGAATTTATAAGCTTCGCGGAAAAGCTCTATGGCTCTTAAAACAAATCCTCTGCGTAAAAGACAACTCGGAACTTCTCTATCCGAGATAAACGTCACCCCCTTTGTGGATGTTATGCTTGTTCTCCTGGTCATTTTTATGGTCACAGCGCCTATGATGCAGTCGGGGATTGGAGTCAACCTCCCCCAGGCAGAAACTGAGTCAGCCCCTGCTGAAGAAGGTTTAACTCTGACCATCACCAAAGATAAATACATTCACATGGAAAATTCTGTCATCAATCAATTTCTCCTCGAGCAAAAACTGAAAGAATATTTCTATGGAAAGGAAAAGAGAATTGTATTCATCCGGGGAGATGAGAGTATTCCTTATGGATTTCTTATGCGCATTCTTGATATTACAAAAAAGGCCGGAGTAGAAACCGTTGGACTAGTAACACAACCCATAGAACCTGAGGAGAAAAAACGGAAATGACGGCCCTTGACAGAAACGCTTCCGTCTTTAAAATGGCTGTTATTTTCTCATTCTCAGCTCACCTGGTGCTTTTTTTACTCATCCTTCTATCGCCTCATTTCCCAAAGTCTTCAAGAAAAGAAATGATCCACTATGTTAGCATGGTCTCTTTCCCTGGAGGCGGAGGAAGGGGAGGACCTGCAGGTGGAGGAGGCGGCACCAAAGAAAACATTGCAGAAACGACCCTCCCAAAAAGAGAAACTTTAAAAGACTTAACCACTCTCCAGAAACTACAGCAGCAAACAACTTCATCTCTGAGGCATCCAGTCGAAAAGCCCAAAAAAGAAATAAAACCAAAAGAAGAAAAAAAGGCAGCTATTCAAAAACAGCAAAAAGTGGCTCAAGAGAGTCAAACTGGTCCAGCCCCTGCCAAAGAGCCTGAGAAAAAGCCTGGTGAAGGGTCTGGAACAGGGACTGGTTCTGGCTCTGGCATTAGGATCGGCGGAGGCAGCGGTTCAGGCGGCGGATTTGGATCAGCTTATTCCTCTAAAATCGGTCTTTCAAACTTCCCATATACATATTATCTCCAAATCATCATCGACAGGGTTTCAAGTAACTGGTTTACTTCTCTTGTCGATCCGGGTATCTCAGGAAATTTCCAGGTTACTGTTTATTTCAGGATTCACAAAAACGGTCAAGTATCAAATCTTAAAATAGAAGAGTCAAGCGGTGTAAGGTCCCTTGATCTATCTGCCCAGCGCTCCATCCGCTCATCATCCCCTTTTCCCCCGCTCCCAAGAGACTATGAGGATGAATATTTAGGAATTTTCTTAATTTTTGAGCATTCCAAATGAAAATAAAAGGGATTTTTATTTGCTGCATCCTTTTATTGCTTGCTGCATTGATTCTCTTTCCTCAGCAGGAAGTGGTTATGAGCATAAAAGAAGGAATTCCCGTCATTCCTCTGGCTATTCCCCAGTTTATTGTGCATTCCACATCTCCAGAATTAAAATCTGTGTCCCAAGAACTTCATCAAGTCATCTCTGACGATTTAAACTACAGCCGGGTTTTTCAACTTATACCCAAGAGCTATTACAGTTATATAAGACCCTTAAATCCGGATAAAATATTTTTTAAGGATTGGGAATCTATCCAGGCTAAAATCCTCTTTGTAGGCGAGGTCTCGGAGAATGAAAAGCAAGACCTTCTTTTTGAGGGAAAAATTTATGACGTCAAAAGTGGACGATTCATTACGGGAAAGCGCTATCAATCAGAAAAGACCATCCTCCGCTTGGTGGCTCACAAAATTGCTGATGAAATCATGAAAATCTACGGAGAAAGACCACTTTTTGCCTCCAAAATCGTTTTTATTTCCAATCGAGATGGCAACGATGAGCTTTATATGATGGACTATGACGGCCAAAATCAAACACGATTAACTTTCAACAAATTAGTAGATTATATGCCTGCCTGGGCGCCTGATGGCAGAACAATCGCTTACACATCATATGTAGGCAACGCCGCAGTCCTGTATATATATAATCCTTATGAGGGAACAAGAAAAGAAGTGGCCAGCAAAGGAACAAATTTTGCTGCAGCATTTTCTCCTGACGGGGAAAAACTGGCTTTCTGCTCTACTATAGAGGAAGGAAATTCCGAAATTTATGTAGCAACAAGCGAGGGCAAGAATATAAAAAGATTAACCTTTAATAACGCAATCGATACAGCTCCTTCCTGGTCTCCAACAAACCGGGAAATAGCCTTTACTTCTGACAGGGGAGGGACTCCTCAAATCTACATCATGGATGCAGAAGGCTCAAACGTTAGAAGAGTCAGTTTTGGGGGAAATTATCACGATGCGCCCTCATGGTCTCCTGCAGGAGACAGAATCGCTTATGTCTCCCGTGTAGAACATCTATTTGATATATATGTCCAGAATCTCCGGACAAAGCAAATAATCAAGCTAACTGAAAGTAATGCTCGAAATGAATCTCCCTGCTGGTCTCCCGATGGTCGGCATATAGTATTCACCTCAAACCTAAACGGAACTATTCAGCTTTATTCAATCGATTATGATGGTTTTAACCTTCGACGCCTTACTTCAAAAGGAGATAATAAGCTCCCTCATTGGTCTCAACAAAAAAGCTTGTAGCATCCGCCCCCATTATATCCCCATTTTAAAGGTATTGGCAGTTTTCATGAATAATTCAGGAAGTCGTGAATTATTCACGAGTTGAGGTTGCTGCAGGTGCAAGGCGCAGGGTATGAAGATGTGGTTTTCCACTGCGAATGCCCTGCAACAAAGCAGATGCAGTGACATCAGCTTGCCCGAAGGGTAAAAAATGCCGACAAAAAATTGAAATGAATACATCGGAGAAGCTTTGAATGCTAATTTTGGAAATAAAACAATGTAACGAGCTACAATCATTGGAAATAAATTATAGTGTCGGCAGGTTTTATGAATAATTCAGGATAATTAAGGTTGACACAAACCCATATTGAGTGTATAAAAATAAAGAAAAAGGCTCTTCTTATCAAATTAGAAGAGAAAAAATCAATTAAAGGAGATCAAATGAAAAAAATAACAATCCTTACCTTAGCATGCTTTATAATTTTTGCTTTCTTCATCTCCTGTAAGAAAGAAGTTGCTCCCCCTGAACCTCCTCCACCGCCTCCTCCACCAGCTCCAGTTGTGGAAGAACAACCAGTTGTGGAAGAAGTTGTGGAAGAAGTTGTGGAAGAAGTTGTGGAAGAACCAAAATTAACAGAAGAAGAAATTTACCTGCAGAAATCTCTCGAAGAAATGAATGTTGAAGTTCCTTTACAAATGATTCATTTCGATTTCGACAAATTCTTTATCCGCGATGATGCTAAACCCGTCCTTGAAGCCAATGCCGAGTGGCTCAAAAAATTCACCACAATTAAGATCAAAATCGAGGGCCACTGTGACGAAAGAGGAACCGAAGAGTATAACCTTGCTCTGGGTGAAAGAAGATCCAAGAGCACCGTTGATTATCTTGTTTCTCTCGGTATTTCTCCAGACAGAATGACAATAATTTCTTATGGAAAAAGTCAACCTTTAGATCCGGCACATAACGAAATTGCCTGGCAAAAAAACAGGAGATCACAGCTCAAGATTACCGGTAAATAATATATGAGCAAAAGGCTTTTTGGGATACTTCTTATCCTGTCTCTAGCCTTCATATCCACAGGAACAGATAAAAAAAAGAAGGCTTATGAACTGATCTACCAGGATGTCCAGCTCCTCAGAAAACAATTTGATAAACTCAGCAAAAAAATAGAAAAGAACACTGAGGATATTAATCTTATAAAAGAACAATCAAAAGAGCTTCTGAATCTGGTTAAACTTTTTCAGACGGAACAGGCAAGTTTTAAAGAAGACCAGAAAAAAGTCCCAATTCAGTACCAAATCATTCTCGAAAAATTTGATGCGTTAAACCAACAATTAGAAAAACTTACAGAGGATCTAACAGAAATTAACCGGCCTTCTTCTCCGCCTGACGAACAAGTCATAGGAAAATCAGAAGGCGAAGAAGAATCGCTAGAGCAGCAAAAACCTCCTCCCGATAAAGGAACCAAGGAAGAAAAAATCGAAGAAAAACCCTCAACTCCTCCTCCAGCAAACCCTTCCCCTTCTAAGGTGTTCGAAATGGCTCATTCAGATTACCGGAATGGTAACTTTGAACTGGCTGTTGATGGTTTTAAAATGTACAGAGAACAGTTCCCGGAAAGCCCTCTTGTTGACGATTCTCTATATTGGATCGGCGAATGCTTTTTCAGTCAGAAAAATTACGAAAAATCTATTGAGCAATTTAACGAATTAATCCTTAATTATCCACGTGGAGACAAAATCCCTGCTGCCTATTTAAAAAAGGGATTATGCCTTGTGGAACTGGGGAAAAAGGACGAAGCGCTTTCGGTCTTCAAGCTTCTGATAAGTAAATTTCCCCTTGAAGAAGAAACAAAAATCGCTCAGCAAAAAATCAAAGAATTGCGGACGGAAAAATGAGAGATATTAACAGCCTTAATAAAGTTATTTTAATCGGTCGCCTCGGTGGGCCCCCCGAATTAAGATACCTCCCCCAAACAGAGAGAGCAGTGGCAAAGTTCTCTCTGGCTACAAATGAGCGGTATTTCAACGCGAGTACAAACGAATCCGAGATCCGCGTCGAATGGCACCGCATAGTGACATGGGGAAAACTGGCGGAATTTTGTGAAAAATATTTGAACCAGGGGAAGCAAATCTACCTGGAAGGGAAATTAAGGACGCGTAACTGGCAGGACAGAGAAGGCAATAAAAGATACACAACCGAAATCGAAGCACAAAATATCGTCCTACTTGGCAAAAAAGAAGATATTCCCGAAAAACAATCCGATTCAGAACCAGAACCTGACACTTCGGATTTTCCTGCAGATGAAACCGCTGAGCCTGATAAAGAGGGAGAAGACGAAGTTCCGTTTTAATTGAGAAGACTTTTAATAATCTATCTTTCTCGAGAAGATCTATCTATAAACTGTTCTTCCAGATAATCCGCGGGCCGAGTTATTCACTGGCCAGTTTATTCATTCAGCCGATACATTTTTTATTTACATAGAGAAAATGAAGACAGCGGTGCAAACATCGAGTAAAAAACCATGGAATAATGGACGTGTAAAATTCCATGATCCAAAAAATATAAAAGCTGAATAAATTAATAAGCGGAGACGTTTATGCCTTCAGATAAAAAAAGCAATATTGAAAATTTCAAAGAAAAAATAATTGAAGACATTCGGCCGTGGGGAAAATTCCGCTCTTTCCCTTACGAGAAGGCCCGAAGTATTAAAATTATAACTATAAACCCTGGAGGAGCGCTCTCACTTCAGTACCATAACTTTCGCAGTGAATTCTGGATCACCCTGGATAAAGGGCTGGAAGTAACAGTTGGTGAAAAAGTCTGGCAGCCAGAAGAAGGAGAAGAGATATTCATCCCCAGGAAAATCTCTCACCGCCTTCGAAACCTGGGACAGAAACAAGCCCGTTTAATGGAGCTTTGGATTGGCGATTCTGACGAAAACGATATTGTTCGACTTGAAGACGACTACGGAAGAGGATAGAAAAGAAATCTACTTCTCTTTACTCCAGCGATTTCCACTATTCTTTTTATTATAAAAAAACCAGCCTTCATTAAAAACGGATTTATCCGCTTGAGTTTTCCTTAAGGCTTTGAACCATTCTGGGAAGAACTTTTCCAGCCTTTTCATTTATCACGTAATCAGCCATATAATCCAAGGGTGTTCCTTCTTTATTAATTATGGCTAAAGTGGCGCCTCCCTGTTTCGCTATTCTGGGAATATCAGCGGCCGGATGGACAACCAGGGAACTTCCCACAGCAAGCAGAAAATCGCAGGTCTCAGCTTCTTTAAAGGCTGAGTTAAGGATTTGAGGGTCAAGAGGTTCTCCAAAAAATACAACCGCAGGTCTAAGTCTCCCTTTACACTCAGGGCAGGCAGGAGGAATCTCTTTCTCCAGTATATAAAAAACCTCGTCCAGAGAATATTCCTGGGAACAGTTTAAGCAATAAATAACTCTTGTTGTTCCATGCAGTTCAATCACAGAAGAAGAACCGGCCTCCTGGTGAAGGCCATCAATATTCTGAGTTATCACTGTTTTTAAATTTCCCTCTTTCTCGATTTCGGTTAATGCAAAGTGTGCTTGGTTCGGCTGCACTTTTTTGATCAACGGATAACGGACCTCTCGAAAAAAATTCCAGTAGTATGAAGGCTCTTGATTAAAATAATTAATGTTGGCATATAAGTTAGGGTCGTATTTGTTCCAAAGCCCATCTTTCCCTCTATAAGTTGGGATACCGCTTTCAGCTGAAATTCCTGCTCCGGTAAAAGCAACAAGGTGCCTTGACTTCATAATAGCAGATACTACAGATTCTAAATCATCCATTTCAGCCTATCTCTATTTATATTTATTTTCCTAAAATGTACAAACCGCGGATTCATAATACCATTAAAAAATAAGACGGACTATTTTTATGTTTAAAACGTGGGCTTGATGAATCAAATTCCTACAAAAGATGGCAGCCCCGTTAAAAAATTTTACACCTGCAAAAATTATTTACATCCAAACACAGTAATAAACGGGAAAGTGTTAAGGGGAATCACTCCATGTCAGACTTTTTTTGGCATGATTTTTGCATGTCAAATGGATACGAGGCAAAGGAATGCAATCAGTAGTTGATACAAATTTACAAAGGCAAATCGAAGATGCCCTGAAAAGGGCAGAGTTCAAAAAAGTTCTCTACCTTTATGACGAAACCGGGCATAAGAGGCTCATAGGCGTATTTAATAAAAAGAGAGCTTCCCAGATAAAAAAATACTTCCGGAGTCAAAATTTAATTAACCGTATAACAGAGTTTGATATAAGAACGACCGAGCCTGATAGCACTTTTTAATAAACTTCAGTAAACATACAACTAAATGACCTGGGCCCTCAGAAAGGCGTTTGGATGTTTCACCAGTATTTCTTCAATAATGCACTCTTCAATCTCCTGGGCAGTCTTTAATTTCATTACCTTTTGAACGACTTTTTTTACTGTTTTGTATTCAACGGAACGTAAGGCTTTTTTAATCCTGGGAATAAAGATCGGATTCATACTGAAGTTTTTCAAACCAAATCCGAGCAAAACAATGGCAGCAAGCGGATCCGCAGCCATCTCTCCACAGACAGCAATTTCCTTCCCCTCCCTTTGGGCGGTCTCAATTATAAACTTAATAAGCCTTAAAATTGAAGGATGTAAAGGCTTATACAGGTAAGATACAAATTCATTTGAACGGTCTACCGCTAAGTAATACTGGATTAAATCATTTGTGCCTATACTTAAATAATCCACCTCTTTAACCAATAAATCGGTTATTGCAGCAGCTGCTGGTACTTCAATCATTACTCCCAGAGGGAGGTCTTCATCAAATTGAAATCGTTTTTTTCTGAGCTCCTCTTTAACCTCTCTGAAAAGAATCTTGACTTCCGCTATTTCTTCGATCTCTGTTATCATGGGAATAAGAATCCTGACATTTTTTTGGGAACTCGCTCTCAGGATAGCCTTAAGCTGGACCTTAAATACATCTCTATCCCGCAAGGAAAATCTTATGGCTCTCAAGCCAAGAGCAGGATTTGGTTCTTTTTCTATCTTTAGCTGGGGCAGTTCTTTTTCACCGCCCAGATCCACAGTCCTTATGTAAACTGGAGAAGGATAAGCTTCTTTTGCTATCCGAGAATATATCGAATAATGTTCTTCCTCGGTGGGAAGAGTCGTACTCTGAAGATAGATAAATTCAGACCTGAAAAGCCCTACCCCCTCAGCCCCAAGAGAAATGGCCGGTTTCACCTCCTCAGGAAGCTCGATATTTGCCAGTAGAAAAAACCTGACGCCGTCCAGAGTCGCTGATTTTAATTTAGCTGTTTTTCTGAGCTCTTTGCGGTAATCATCATATTTTCTCCTCTTGCTGAAAAATTCTTTTCTTATGGCCATAGGAGGATTAACAATAACTTCTCCGTCCGTTCCATCCACTACAATGTAATCACCGTTTTTTACTCTCTGGGAAATGTTGCGGAGGCCCACAACAGCAGGGACATTTAAAGAACGAGCAAGTATAGCGGTGTGTGAGGTTTTCCCACCCATATCAGTTGCAACAGCCAGAACATTGCCTCTGCTCAGTCTTAATGCTGCTTCTGAAGGAAGCAACTCATGGCCAACCAAAATTCTTTCTCTTTCTTCCTCTATTTTCTTCTGGTCTGTGGTTTCCAGGTTCTTATAAATTCTTGTTAAGACATCTGTTATATCTGACTTTCTCTGTTTGAAATACTCATCAGTAATGGATTCAAAAATTTTCTGATATTTATCATGAACCCGGGAGATAGCCCATTCCGCCTTGTACTTCTCTTTTTTGATGATTTCCTCAAAGCTCTGATGCAATGATTCTCCCTCAAGGATGAGTAAGTGGGCCTCAAAAATGAAGGAATATTCTTCCCCTACCTTTTTTCTTGTTTGATTTTTTAAACGAGTCAGCTGAACTCTTGTTCTTTCAATTGCCTTTTTTAGCCTATTTAATTCAGTCAAAACTTGATTAGAAGATATGCTTTCCTTCCTTTCTGTAAAAATAACTCTCTCTGTAAGTAAAGCCTCGCCTATAGCAATACCAGGGGAAACTCCAATTCCTCTTAATCTAAAATAATCCATATAGCTTTACTCTTTCTCTTGAAATTTATTATTTATAAGCTCAATTAAAGCCTTAAACGCTCTGTCCTCATCGGTTCCTGACACTTTTAAAATGATTTGAGACCCCTGGACCGCTGCTAGAGTTAAGATACCCAAAATGCTTTTACCGTCAATCTCATTCCCGTCTTTCTCAATCTTTACTGAAGAGTTAAAACGGTTAGCCAGATTGGCAAATTTGACGGCAGCTCTGGCATGCAGCCCCAGCTTATTCTTTATAGTGATTTTCTTCTCGAGCATTGAATCAACATACTTCAGTGCTTAGAGCTTAAAAGATCACTAGCAAGATGGATATTCTTTTTCCCCTGCTCGAATACTTTTTTTGCCACTTCCTTCAAATTATTGTTTCTCTGTAAAGAAACAAACTTAATAAGCATCGGGAGATTGACTCCTGTAATGATCTCTACTTGATTATTTTTTAAAAAAGAAAAACTCAGATTGGATGCAGTGCCTCCAAACATGTCAGTAAAAATCACAACTCCATTTTTCTGATCTATCCTCTTCAAGCTTTGACTGATCTTCTTCTTTGATTCCTCTACATCATCATACCACCCGATAGAGATGGCCTCTATGTTCACAGCTTCACCAATGATAATGGTTAGCGCATTCAAAAGCTCCTCGGCCAACTTCCCGTGCGATACAATAAGTCCTCCAATCATTGTTGTCTTCCGTCAGGCCATTTAATAATAGTTTTATTATTTAACCGCCCTGCCAAAATTATCACCTTCAACATTGTATCACTTAAAGCTTACAATCTTAAGTATTTTTCAAGGACAAAAAATTGCCAGGCTAATATGAATCAACTCCCCAACAATTTTATAGCTCACGATAAGAAAATATTAGGGGATGGATGAAGCGACCTTGAGGATTTAGCCTTTCTGAATTGCTATTTGAGGGAATCCGGCAAAGCCATTCCCGAATATTTTCCTAGGAAGTCTAGAGACATGTCTTTCCCACATGTTATATCAGAGGACCTATGAATAATTTCTATTTTTTCCCTGATAAACTTATTTGTATAAGTCGCGATGATAAATTCCCACAGAATATTTCTTGCCCTTAAGGTGCTCTTTCAGCTTTTCAGCTATAATCACAGACCTGTGTTTTCCTCCTGTGCAACCTATAGATACTGTTAGAAGGCTTTTTCCCTCTTCGATAAATTTTGGCACTAAATAATCAACAAAGCGGTTCAATGTGGCAAGAAATTTCTTTGCTCCCTTCTCTTTTAGCACATATTCCTTGACCCTCTGGCTTTTTCCAGTTTTATTCATCAGTTCATCTACATAAAAAGGATTAGGTAAAAACCTCGTATCAAATACTAAATCCGATTCTAAAGGAATGCCATACTTGTATCCAAAACTAACGACCAAGATCTGCATTTTTTTAGCTTTTCTCTTTAAAAATCTTCTCGTAAGACGTTCTTTTAGCTGAAAAATTGTAGTCTCGGTAGTATCAACAACTTCATCAGCTATTCTTTTAATATCAGCCAATCTATTTCTTTCTAATTGAACACTCTCCCTCACTGATTTTCTTCTCTTCATGGGGTGAGGCCGCCTGCTCTCGCTGAATCTCTTAATCAAAGTTTCATCTGAAGCATCAAGGAAAATCAGCTTTGGGGATATTTTCTTTCTAATTACCTTTAAAACCTCAGGGAATTCTGTCTCAAATCCAGCTTCCCTGATATCCACTACAAGTGCAACTTTTTCAATTTCGACCTCTCTTCTGGTCCATAGTTCAACAAAGCTAGGTATAAGCTTGGCAGGCAAATTGTCTATACAGTAATAACCTAAATCTTCAAGAAACCGGCTGGCCACAGTTTTTCCCGAACCTGACAACCCGGTAATTATGAGAAATCTATCGTCTTCCACTTATTTTCTTTCCTATATTTAACGAAGAGAAAGGGTGCGATTGAGTTTTTTGACCAATTCCTGAGGGGCGTGGTATCCATTTTCCTTCAATAGAAACACTTTACAAGCTACTTCTATCAATGTTGCTATGTTCCGGCCCGGGGCCACAGGAATATTAATCTGAGGAATTTTCACTCCCAATATTTCATAATCTTCCGGAAATTTAAGCCCAAGACGGTTTTCCTCTTTCCCTCGCCTTTTCTTTTTAAGATTGATGACCAAATCAATCTTAGATTGTTTCGCGATAGATTTGGGCCCAAAAATCTCTTTAATATTAATAACACCTAATCCTCTTATCTCCATAAAATACCGAGTGATCAAAGGAGGCTCTCCTATTAATCCTCTGCTGTTTTTTCTCTTTATACAAACAGCATCATCACAGACAAAACGATATCCTCTGGAGACAAGCTCTAGAGCGCTTTCGCTTTTCCCGATGCCGCTGTCACCCACAATTAGGACTCCTAAACCAGAAATTTGTACTAGCCCCCCGGAAATAGTAATCTGGTCAGCATAGTGTAAAAGAAAAATTTTTTTCACTTTCTCCTGACATATTTTCTGAGAGAGCTTCGAATAAAAAAGTGCTAATCTTCTTTTTTTTGCTTCCTCCTCTATTTTTGGATAAGGCGTAATATCGTCAGCAAGGATCAAACAGAATGTTTTATCCTTCAATCTCTTCTCGAGAAATTCTCTCTTTTCTCTCAAGGATAGTTGCTTGAAAGCCTGAATCTCTTTTTTTCCCCAGATTTGAAATGGCTGATAGCCTTTCTGTGAGAAAAACAAATCTGCCTTTCTGGAAAAACCAATTTTACCTGATGCCGGCCTTATCTTCAGAGAATCTTTTGCCTTTTGGTAAAAAGCGCTTACTTCAAGGGAAGAGCCTTTTTTTTCATTCATGTAATTTTTCTTCTTCCTCCCGAATAACATCCAAGATAGCTTCTATGTTTCCGGCTTCAAGAATCTTTTTTAACAGGGAGCGTGACTTTCTCACCAGGTGAGCAATAGCTGCTAAAATCTGAAGGTTCAAGCTTGGATTATCGGGAGAAGACACCACAAGAAAAAAAATAAACGATGGTTTTCCATCCAAAGAGTGAAAATCCACACTCTTCTTTGAAATGGCCAGCATAACTACAGGACTTTTGACTCCTTTCAGTTTGCAATGGGGAATAGCAACTCCTTCTCCAATTGCCGTGCTTCCCAGCTTTTCTCTCTGTATAAGCTTCTCGTACAGTTCCTTCTCTTTAGTAATCTTGTTCCTCTTTTTTAACAAATTGACCATTTCCCGGAGAACACTTTCCCTATCCTGAGATTCCAGGTCAGCAATAATCATATCCTGCATCAATAAATTATAGAGTTTCAATTTCTTCTCCTACTCTTACAGATTCATTCAGGCTCCACTAAGCCATAATTTCCGTCTTTTCTTCGGTAAATAACAGCCCATTTTTCAGAACCCAATTTTCTAAAAACAAAAACTTCCTTCCTGTTTAAATCAAATTGAAGAAAGGCTTCCTCAAGAGTCATAGGTTTCGGAGAATAATACTGGCTCCTGATGACTCTTTTTTCCCGCTCTTCTTTTTCTACAGGAAACGAAAAAACATCTTTATCTCTAGTTTTCCTTCTTTTCCTCTCCCTTAATTTTTCCCTCTCCTTTTTTGCTCTTTTCTCAACATTATCGAAGGCTAAACCCAGGGAATTGAACATATCATGGGTTTCTTCCACAACATTTAATACTGATCTTTTTATTTTTATATTAATCTCGGCTTTATTTCTGTATTTTTCAACGGAGAGAATAATATCGGCACTAATTTTATGTCCCAGGACCTTCTCTAAAGATTTCAGCCTTTTTTCACAATACTGTTTTATTTCAGGGGTTATATTTGCGTGTCGGGCAGTAAAATTTATGTTCATGAGGCTTCCTCCATTTTGAATTTTCTTTTCCTGATATGGGAAGGTGGAATCCGTAGTTGCTTTCTGTATTTTGCCACAGTCCGCCTGGCAATTTTTAAGTTTTCCTTTGCTAATATTTCACCTATTTCAATATCACTCAGTGGATCTCCTTTATCTTCGCTGTTTACAAGTTTTTTAATCCTCTCTTTGATTCTTAAGGAAGAAATTTCTTCTCCATAATCTCCATGAAGGGATTTGTGGAAAAAATACTTAAGAGAAAAAACTCCCCGCGGTGTCATGATGTACTTATTGGCAACCACTCGGCCCACGGTGGACTCATGAACACCAATCTCCTGGGCTAATTCTACCAGAGTTAAGGGTTTAATAAATTCAATCCCCTTCTCAATAAAATTTTTCTGCTTTTCTACAATATATTTTGCGACTTTATAAATTGTTTGGTCCCTCTGGTCCAAGCTCCGTAAGAACCAAAATGCTTTTTTCATTTTATCCTTCATGAACTCATAGGCATCAGGATTATCCTTTGATGCTTGAGCCAGAAGCTTTTTGTAGTAACTGTTAATCCTCAAACGAGGTAAACCCTCGTTATTCAAAACAATTTTAAGCTCATTATCTTCTTTTGTGACAATAATATCCGGGACAACATAAAACGTTCTCTCCTGGCTGTATTTTCTTCCAGGGGTTGGATCCAGGTCCTTGATAATTTCAATATGATACTTTACATCAGAAAGAGGGATTCCAAGCACCTTTGCTAACTGAGAATAATCTGATTTTTCTAGAAGACTAAGATGATGGTTTACAATTGTCTGAGTAACTTCATCCTTGACCTGAAAATAATCCAGTTGAGTTAAGAGCACTTCTTTAAGTTCCAGGCTCCCTACACTTATAGGGTCAAATCCTTTAATTTTCTCCCGGACCTCGTTTACCTTCTCCACAGAAGCTTTATTAGTTGATGCTATTTCCTCAATTGAGGTCATTAAATAGCCGTCCTCATTGATGTTTCCTATAATGTACTGAGCAATCTCTCTTTCTTTTTCATCAAAAAAGGTCAGGTTGGCCTGCCAGTTCAGATGGTCCCAGAGAGAAGACCTTTTAGAAACAACATTCTCCAAGGAAAGCCCCTCCTTTTTCTCTAAAAAAAAGGAACGGAATCCATCATCAAAATATTCCTGAAAGTAAGATTCAATTTCCGAATCTTCGATCTGTGTTTGGGACTCAACGATCTCTTCAGGCTCTAAATCTTCTGGCGTTTCCCTTTGCTCTTTTTCAGTCTCTGTCTTCTCTTTTTCCCCTGTTTCAGTCCCTTCTTCAGGTTTTTTTTCTAGCGTTTCCTCTTCAAGCTCGAGCATTGGATTTTGTGAAAGCTCAGTGTCAATAATTTCGATAAGATCTAAATTTGTTAAAGGGAGGAGTTTAATTGCCTGCTGAAGAGCAGGTGCAAGGATCAACTTCTGAACCTGTCTCTGATCTAATCGCAACTTAAGATGCATTTTAACTTCCGTATCAACTTTAATTTATAAAATTAAGAAAGAGAAAAATCCTCTCCTAAATATCTTTTTCTTACTTCTTCAGAAAGAACCAGCTCCTGGGGAGTTCCTTCTTCTAAAATCCTGCCTTTATCAATGATATATGCTCTATTTGTAATTTTTAGTGCTTCCCTCACACTGTGATCCGTTAAAAGAACGCCGATTCCCCTGTCTCTAAGGGAAATAATAATTTCTTGCAAGTCAAGGATGGCTAAAGGATCAATACCTGTAAAAGGTTCATCCAGAAGCATAAATCTTGGAGTCGTTATCAAGGCTCGAGCAATTTCCAGCCTTCTTCTTTCTCCCCCTGATAATGTATAAGCTTTTCCTTTAGCCAGTTTCTGGAGTCCAAACTCTTCAAGAATAGTTGCCAGATTGCCATTATTCCCTGAGTTGTCACTCCGCTGTGTCTCCATTATAGACAGAATATTGTCCTCAACGCTCAGCTTCCTGAAAGCAGATGGTTCTTGAGGAAGAAGACACAACCCTTTTCTAGCCCTTGCATACATAGGAAGCCTTGTTATATCTTCATCATCAAGGAAAATCCGCCCCGAATCTTGAGGAGTGAGACCAAGAATTAGAGAAAAGCTGGTTGTTTTACCTGCTCCATTAGGCCCTAAGAGCCCAACAATCTCTCCTTTTTTGATAGAGAGAGATATATTGTCGACTACTTTTTTCTTGTGATAGCTTTTTTCCAGGTTTTTCGCTTCTAAATAATCTTTCATTTCTCACGTTTTATTACTGTTACCGACCTTTCTCTATCTTTATTTTCAACGAGGATTTTACCATCGGCCAGGTAAAAAGTCAATTTGTGCCCCCTGGTTACGCCCTTGTTTTTATCTACCAGGATCGGGTTTCCAAGAAGAACTATTGACTCATCAGCCGGATTGTATATTGCTTCCTCTCCTCTCCCTTCTCCGAGCTCTTGAACAATGACAACCTTCCCCCGCGCGATCATCCTATGTATGTCCCCTCCTTCTTCTTTTAAATAGACATAAAGGGAATTAGCTTGGAGGTTAATGTCTCTAACCTTTAAAGTACTTTTCCCTTCATAAGAGACAAGATTCTCCTCTGGGATAAAAGTCATTCTCTCCGAGGAAATTTCTAATCTGTCTTCCTCCTTTTCTTCTTTTGGCTTATGAGGAAGTATGGTTCTTACTCTCCCTGTACATAAAAGTCCTCCCGTCTCTTTAAAAAGCGCAATTTCCTGGGCAGACAATTCTTTCTTCTCCTGCCATGCTTTTATATTCCCATTAAAATTAAAACGCTTCTCCTCATCAAAATATCTCATTTCTCTAGCTTTAATAAAAACAGGATAATCTTTGGAAAAAATGCCGATGGGCTTTTCTTCCTCTTTTGACTTCAAGACCACCCTGACCCCGCCTTTCACTTCTAAGTTTTTATTATTAATGACTATTGCTATTTCCTTAGCAAAGATATCGCTTTCTTGATAAGCGACTCTCGCCTCAATGTCTCCCTTTCCCTTTACCCAAAGAATATCGCTTTGACCTTTCATTTTCAAAGTATTTCCTTCAATAAGCCGCTGTTCTCCAGGATTTTCTCCCTGATCAAGCATCCTTGCATTCTCCAAGGCATAAAATTCCTCAAGCTCTCCGTTATTATCAAACTTAAATTTTGTCGTCTCAGCAAGAATCTGGGTAAAGCTACCGGTAGAAGAAATAAATTTGAAGGAACAGCTTCCTTTAGATTCAATGAGACGTACCTTCGAGAGATTTGGGAAGTCTCTAATTATCAGCTCTTCTGCTTCAATTTCTCGCTTTACACTCTTGTCAAAAAAGGAAAGCTGTTCCTGGGAAGCAACGTTTTCCTCCTCTTCTTTAACAAGTAAGGCCTTGACTCTACCTTTTAAAATCATAGTTTTGATATTTTCTCCATCGGGAAACAACTCAAATTCTAAAAAGTCAGCCGAAGCTTGGCTCTCTTCCTGAAAAAATTGAACTTCTCCTTCTACTTTGCCCCGCTTCTTTTTCTCATTATAATCAAGCCGTTCTCCGCAAACTTCAAAGGGGGAAGATGTGTCAATTTTGGGATTGATCTGAAGACGGATATTCCCTTCGAGCCTGAGTTCTTTTTTCTCCATCATGTAAACCATCTTCCTAGCAGGCCCCCTGAGTCTTTGTGAGGAAATATAGACACCGCTATCCGTGCTTAAAATCTCACTCTTTTTGTCATAACGCAGCAAACTTGATTCAATCACCAGGTCTTCAAATGTAGCTTTTGCCTTTCCATATGATTCAACATGAGTCCGATCTTTGTCATAGACTACTTTATTTCCATAAAGGGAAACGTCTTTATCTTCTCTTTTCTTAAAAAAGACCATTTTAACATTTCCCTCTGCGTAATAGTTGCCGTCTTCTCCCATATAATGTTTATCAGCCTCAACCTGAACTGTCTTTTTATCCCCTTTGATTTCGAAATGAACAACTTTCTCTTTTTTCTCTATTTTATTTGGGTCTATTTTCTCAGTTTTTGAGGGAATCTTAAACTCACTAATAGAGCGAACAGCAAAATGCCTCACAATTATCGCCAGAACGATTACAAATAAAATTGCAATCCCGGCTCTTAGTACCCTTGCTAAATTCATGCTTTTCCCTACCAGACTTTTCCTTATGTTTTTATATCTTCAAGAGAAAGACTGAGCTTTTCTTCCCCCAAATATTCAGAAAATTGAAATGTGTAAGCCATATTGATTCTGTCTCCCTTCTGGATGCTGCTGACCCATTCCCCTTTGCCCCAGCCCAGGGCTTCAAAAATTCTTCCATTTTGTCTGACTAAGAATTTACTGTGTTTACCTTTTAATTTTTGAGGATCACCTACAACTTCTGCTCTCTCTGTCAGAAAAATCGGTTTAGGATTCCCAACACCAAAAGGAGTAAGAAGCAAAAAATTCTCGATAAATTTTGGTGTGATATTTGCAAAATCTATCTTTGAATCTATGAATATCTTTCTTTTTAAGTGTCCCTCGGTTAATCGAGAGCTGGCAAAGGCATTTGCGGCTTTTTTAAACATACCCATATCTTTGCGGGCAAGCACACAACCCACAGCCATTACATGTCCTCCATAATTTAGTAATAAGTCTTTACTATTTTCTAAACATTCAATAAGAGGAAATTCACTGATGCTTCTCCCTGAGCCATGTGCTTTTTCGTCTTTATAAGTAAAAAGAAGTACAGGCCTATGAAAAAGATCCTTGAGCTTTGAAGCCACAATACCGATGACTCCCCGGTGCCAATCCTCGCATCCCAATATCAGAAATTTATATCGTTTATCAAGAGACCTTTCCTTGACTATTCTCAAGGCCTGCTCATAAACTCTTCCCTGGGTTTTTTGTCTCCTGGAGTTCAGCTCATCAAGTTGGCAAGCAAGCTCAAAAGACTCCGGAAATGAATCAGAAAAAAACAGCCGCACAGCTACATCCGTTTTTCCCATTCTTCCTGCAGCATTTATCCTCGGCCCAATTCTGAAACCTACATCCCCGACAGATATTTCTCTGCCTTTCAAACCGCAGAGTTCCATCAGGCTCGCCAATCCTGTATCTGAAATGCTTTCAAGCGCTTTCAGCCCGAATTTGACTAAAAGCCTGTTTTCACCTCTCAATTCAGCAACATCAGCTATAGTTCCTATAGAGACAAGCTTCAGGTATTGAGATATAGAAGAGGACTTTCCCTCTCTTTCAAATAAAGCCTGAATAAGCTTGAAAACAACTCCAATGCCGGCTAATTTTTTATCCGGATACCCGGAGCAGTCAAGAACAGGATTAAGGACTGCCTCAGCTTCGGGAAGGTTATTCCCGGGGAGATGGTGGTCAGTGATGATGACATCAACTCCACTCTTTTTAGCTCTTTTTGTGAAGTTGACCGCTTTTATACCGCAGTCAACACTGATAACCAAACCTGCTTTCCTTTTAAGTGCGACTTCCACATATTCCTCTTTTATCCCGTATCCATCCTTCAATCTCTCCGGGATGAAATAGTCTACCTCTGCTCCCAGGGATTCCAGAGCTTTAAACAGAACAACAACGGAAAGGATTCCGTCTACATCATAATCGCCAAAAATTATGATCTTTTCCCTTCGAGAAACCGCTTTTTTAATCCTATCCACTGCCTCTCTCATGCTTTTCATTAAATAAGGATCATTCAGGCTGGCCAATGTCCCAAAGAGAAACCTATCGGCATCTTCTGCATTGCACACATTCCGATTGACCAGTATCTGAGCAATTTCTAGTGGAATACTAAGCGCTGCAGAAAGATCTTTCGCTTCCTCCCGAGGAGGGCTCAATCTCCAAACAGTATTTTCCATTGTTTTCTAAATTTATCATAATCTACCATAGTAAAAAAGTAAAAAAGGAATAATATAAGCAATTCCAAATTCGTTATTCAAAGAGGTTTTGGGAAACAGCGTCAGCGACCATTGAAGATTTAGCCTTCGGATTTTGGCTTTCGAGGGAAGTCGATAGAGTCGACCTGCGAGTATGTATAAGCTCAGGCCAGTGGATTCAGAAAACACGCAACTTTTGCCCCAGCAAGATAAATATTTTAACTTTGCGAAGGCCAACAGGCTAAAAAACCGTTTGAAGGCAAATCGGGCATGGTTCCTCTCCATAACGGAGAGGAGAGCGAAGCCTGAAATCGAGCAGCTTTTGACTCGCTGGGGCAAAAGTTGCGTGTTTTTGAGCCTGCTGACCTGAGCTCTTCTTCAAACGGTTTTTTCACCCACTGCCCTTCGCTTATGCTTTTAAAAATTGATTAAGGAAAAGCGTTAAAAATCTGATTGGGAGCCGAGTTGTTTCCCAAAACCCTGATCTTATGTATCACGGATTTGGATAAACTTCCAGTAATAACAATAGTAGAGTTTTTGTGAATTGACTTTAAAATCCACGAAAAATATAATGGTTTTGCCGTGTTTGGAAACCTAAAAGACAAGCTGACAAAAACAAGAGAAACCTTTAAAGAAAAATTCGAAGAATTTCTTCGAAGTGAAAAAAGCCGAGAAGAAATTCTTGAGGAACTGGCCGAATCTCTGGTTCTGGCTGACGTGGGAATTCAATCGACTGAAAAAATCATCCAGTCTATCAGACAAAAAAGTAAAAAAAATGACTCTTTTATAGTTTTAAAAAAGATATTAGAAGATGAAATTTGCAAAATTCTCTCTCAATTCCCTACCTATTTTAACTTGAATAATAACCATACTGTTATCATGATGGTTGGAGTTAATGGTGGGGGAAAGACAACCTCCATAGCAAAGCTGGCTATCCGCTATAAAAAAGAAGGGAAGAGTGTGCTGATGGTGGCGGCGGACACCTTCAGAGCGGCAGCGCAGGAACAGCTCGAGCTGTGGGGGAAAAAATTGAATATTCCTGTGATAAAAGGCCAGTACGGGGCTGATCCTGCATCTGTGGTTTACGACGCTATTCAATCCTTCAAAGCTCGACAATCCCAACTTCTTCTAGTTGATACTGCAGGAAGAATCCACACCAATACAAATCTAATGAATGAGTTAGAAAAGATAAAGCGGGTCATCTCAAAAGAGATCGAAGGAGCTCCTCATGAGACCCTGCTGGTCCTGGATGCCAGTATCGGCCAGAACGCTTTAACTCAAGCCAAAGAATTCTTAAAATTTTCTTCCCTGACCGGAATTTTCCTCTCTAAACTGGATGGAACTGCAAAAGGAGGAAGCGTCATCAGCATAGTCGACGAACTGAAGCTCCCGATAAAATTCATCGGTATCGGAGAAGAGGAAAAGGATATTCTCCACTTCTCTCCGCAAGAATTTGCCAGGGCTCTTCTTTCATGAAAAACTTAAAAGATATTTTCTATCTCCAGATGGCCTATGCCTTAGCCGAAAAAGCCAAAGGATGGGCAAGTCCAAATCCATACGTGGGAGCCGTTATCGTTAAAAAAGATGTCATTTTAGGCGATGGCTATCATGAAAAGCCCGGCCATCCCCACGCAGAAGCCGTAGCTCTCCGGAAAGCAGGATCTTTATCTCGCAACAGCACGGCTTATGTTACTCTTGAGCCCTGTGTTCACTGGGGAAAAACTCCTCCTTGTGTGGAGAACATGCTTCAGGCACATCTGAAAAGAGTGGTTATTTCCGCCCATGACCCAAACCCCCTTGTTTTTAAAAAGGGTGTTAAAAAGCTTAAACAGGCTGGAATAGAAGTCTCTGTTGGCCTTTTAGAGGAGAAAAATAGACGCCTGAACGAGACATACATAAAATATATAACAAAAAAACTCCCTTTTGTTACTGCAAAGGCTGCAATAAGCCTCGATGGGAAAATCGCCACAAAAAAAAGCGCGTCTTTATGGATTTCTTCTCCACAGACAAGAAAATACATGCATCTCCTAAGAGGAGAACACGATGCCTTGATGGTTGGAATTAACACGATCCTCAAGGACGACCCGCTCCTCACTGTGCGTCATCCAAATTGGAAAGGAAAACATATAACACGGGTTATCCTTGATTCCCGTCTTCGTCTTCCTTTAAAAGCCAGGATTCTTTCTTCTCTTTCCCGAGGAAAAATTCTGGTTTTTACTTCAAAAAAAGCTTCCCAGAGGAAGGCTGATGCTTTGTTAAACAAAGGTGTTAATGTTATTCCTCTCTCTTCTCCCAGGATTAATTTAAAGAAAGTCTTATCCTGGTTGAGCCAGAACGAAATATCAAGCGTATTTGTTGAAGGTGGCGGTCAGCTGCTTACATCCATGCTAGAAGAGAAACTAATGGATAAGATTTATGTCTCTGTTTCTCCCAAACTGATTGGAGGCAAAGAAGCCCCGTCTTTTTTCCAGGGGAAAGGTTCTGATTTAATTAAAGATTCTCTTATTCTAAAGAGAACACACGTTTTTCAAATCGACAAAGATATTATTATGGAGGGATATTTCTAATGTTTACAGGAATCATTCATCATTTAGGCCATTTTAAGGGATACCGACAGGGAAAGCAGGAAATAGCTGTTGAGGCACCCTCCATTTCTTCTCGTTTTAATATTGGCGAAAGCTTAGCTGTAAACGGTGTATGCCTTAGTCTTATCAGAAAGGAAAAACATACCCTTTTCTTTATTCTCTCTCAGGAAACAGTCCAAAAAACCAATCTGGGCTCTCTGCAGAAACGTGAAAAGCTCAATCTTGAACTGCCTCTATCTCTTTCTTCTCCCTTGAGCGGCCATCTCGTAACAGGGCATGTCGACGCACAAGGAAAAGTACTAAAAATTTTAGAGAAAAAAACTGGAAAGAGACTGACAATCTCCTATCCTCCGGAGCTCAAGCCTTACTTTATCCCTAAAGGTTCAGTCGCATTAAACGGAGTAAGCCTAACAATTGCTGATTTAGGCCCTTCTTCGTTTGATGTTGAGCTTATTCCTATCACATTAAAAAAATCAAATTTTGGGGATATAAGAAGAGGCAATGCGGTCAATATCGAGTGTGACATGCTCGGAAAATACGTGTATAATTGGATGAGTAAAAAGAAACAGTAATAAAAGAATAATATAGGAAAAAATAGAAAATGAAAAACAAATATATAACAGCTTCAGTAGAACAAGCTGTTAAAGCTGTAAAAGCAGGCAAGCTTATAATTATTGTCGATGATGAAGACCGGGAAAATGAGGGTGACCTCATGGTTGCGGCTGAAAAAGTCACTCCAGAAACAATCAATTTCATGACAAAACACGCCCGTGGCCTTATCTGTCTGCCTCTTACTGAAAAGAGGCTGAAGGAACTCGATATTCCATTAATGGTTCGAGATAACACGGCTCCCTTTGGAACAGCCTTTACTGTTTCCATAGATGCCAAAGAAGGAGTTACTACGGGTATATCTGCCTATGACCGGGCCAAAACAGTTTTAACTGCCATATCCTCCAAAACGCGTCCCGAAGACCTTACCCGGCCAGGCCATGTTTTTCCCCTCAAAGCACAAGAAGGCGGTGTTCTGGAGAGGTCAGGTCAGACAGAAGCAGCGCTGGACATCGTTCGTTTGGCAGGCTTAAAGCCTGCAGGTGTCATCTGCGAAATCATGAACGAAGACGGAACCATGTCCCGGATGCCTCAGCTCGAAGAGTTCAGCCAGGTTCATAACATTCCTATTCTAACTATCGCTGACCTTATTAAATACAGGATGAAGCATGAAAGACTAGTAAAAATGGTGGAAGAGACTGAGTTACCAACAAAATTCGGGGATTTTAAAGTGATGATCTTTGAAGACATAATTCATAAAGAAGACCATATCGCCCTGGTCAAAGGAGAAATCACAAAGGATGAACCAATCCTTGTTCGTGCTCATTCTCAGTGTCTAACAGGAGACACTTTTGGGTCTATTCGCTGCGACTGCGGACAGCAGCTTCACAGAGCTATGGAGATGATCAATAAAGAAGGAAAAGGAGTCATTCTTTATATTCTTAATCATGAAGGAAGAGGAATCGGCTTTACCAATAAAATCAGGGCCTATGCATTGCAGGACCATGGATTGGACACGGTTGAAGCCAATAGAAAACTGGGTTTTAAGCCTGACCAAAGGGATTATGGAATAGGAGCTCAAATACTGGTCTCCCTGGGAATCACCAAGCTCCGCCTAATAACTAACAATCCCCGAAAATTCATCGGATTATCAGGGTATGGCTTAGAAATTGTTGGGCGTGTACCCATCGAAATTCCACCGAACAAACGCAATATCAAATATCTGAAGACTAAAAAGGAAAAATTAGGCCATATTCTGGAAATGGTATAAAGGTTTCCACGAGTAATTATATATAATACTTTCAAAAACGAGTAGTCCCATAAAGACTGAAAGGGTAAAAATCTGCTTCTATTTCTTCATCTCGTTTTCAGATAAGTTCTTCTTTTGAATAATAAATGTTACGGGGCCATCATTAATCAAACGGACATCCATCAAAGCCCCAAAAACTCCTGTTTTAATCCTTATTCCTCTCTGCCTGATTAACTCCACAAAATAAGAAAAAAGCTTTTCCGCTTTTCCCGGTTCTTCTGCTTTGTCAAAACTGGGCCTTCTTCCTTTTTTTACAGAACCGGCAAGAGTGAACTGAGAAACGGCAAGCACCTCTCCTCGTATATCCTGTAAGGACAGGTTCATCTTCCCCTCTTCATCAGGAAAAATTCTCAACTCCACGATTTTATTTGCCAGATACAAAGCATCATTCTCTGAATCGCCTTTATTTATGCCAACAAGGAGACAAAGACCTCTCCCAATCTCTCCTGTAATCTTCCCCTTGACTTCAACAGCGGCATGTTTCACTCTTTGTAAGACCACTTTCATTTTTCCCTTCACTCCTTCAAGATTCTCTCACGGGAGAAAGCATCTCTTAAGCTCTTTAAGTCTTCATGGTTAAAAAGCAAATTTAATAAAATATACACCAGAATTCCCAGTGTTATAGCTGAAAGCAGAACACCGAGTTTAGGGAAAAAAGCAAGACGGATAAATTCAAATTGCTTAAAAAAATACCAGACAGCTCCGCCCATAACAACCGCAGAAAAGCCATATTTTAAGGCCGGAATTATGAACTCTTTTTTTTCTATTTTTCCGATCTTTTTTTCCAGGAGAAAAAAAAGCAAAATAAAATTTAATACTGAAGTTATGGATAAAGCAAGAGCAATCCCCCCCACGCGTAGAGGATTCATCAAAATCAAAGATAATCCAATGTAGCCCAGCATAATAAAAAAAGCAACAATAACAGGAGTCTTTATATCCTTAAAGGAGTAAAAGGCAGGAGATAAAATTTTGATTCCGGAAATAAACGGAATGCCTAGGGCAAAATAGAACAGACACAGTGCACTTTTTGTAGTTGACTGGACATCAAATACTCCATACTGAAAGAGAACCTGAATGATGGGGCGGTTGAGTACCAGTAATCCCATCATAGCTGGAAGTGTAATAAAAAATATCAATTTAAAAGAGAAAACGAGAGTTTTTCTCATTCCCTGGATATCCTTATGGGCAACCTGTTCAGAAAAAGTTGGCAGAAGGGCGATAGAAAGGGCGATAGAAAAGATGCCCAGAGTAAGCTCCTGAACTCTCGAGGCAAAGTAGAGGGAAGCAACACTTCCTTCCTCTAAAACAGAGGCAATCGCCCGGCTTATGGCAAAGTTAATCTGTACTATCCCAGCTCCAAATATACCAGGGATCATAAGCTTTCCCACTTTGCGGACCACTGGATGCGTAAATGAAAGGCCGAATTTAAAGCGCATTCCATTTCTCCATAGAAATGGAATCTGGAAACCAAGCTGCAATATGCCACCAACAACAACTCCAACTGCAAAAACATAGGCAGGCTCCTCTGCCTTTCTCGCGAAAAAAAAGGCCGCACTTATAATCGCCAGATTAAAAAGGACAGGAGTAAAGGCAGGAACAAAAAATTTGCGGAAAGAGTTAAGAATTGCCATAGCCAGAGCTGCCAAGCTTATTAGAAAAATATAAGGGAACATTAACCGTGTAAGAGCAGTAGTCAACTCCCATTTCCCTGGAGCATCTCCAAAGCCTGGAGCAAGAATTCTAACTAAAAGCGGAGAAAAAATTATACCCAACACTGTGAGCAACGCCATAATCAAGGTCAAATCAAAAAAGAAGGCATTTGCAAACTTCCAGAGCTTTTCCTTTGTCTTTTCCTTCTTAATCTGGGTAAAAACAGGAATAAAAGCTGCTGTCATCGCTCCTTCGCCTGTTAATCTTCTCAGCAAATTTGGGATAATATAAGCAGTAGCAAAAGCATCACCCAATCTACTGGTCCCTAAGTAAAATGCCTGGAGCAGGTCTCTGATATAACCCATAATCCTGCTCAGCATGGTAGGAGCGGAAACGGCAAAAGTTGATCTCAGTAACCTTCGATCTTGGTCTTTTTGTTTCATGTCAGTTCACAATTCCCGTTTGTTTGACCTTTTATTACGGGAAACTTCTCAAAAAAAATGCTTCATTATCTTTTGTGCCCGGAGCCTTTAACTCTATACTCATCGCCCCTAGCCAATCACAAATAACTAGTAATATGTTTGACTTTAGATAGGAGATATCTTATCATACTCTTTTCAAAAAGGAGAGAAAAATAGCTATTCACAAATCAGCCATTCGGCAGTGGAGACGAAACTTGCGCAGGAACGCCATAAATAAGAAGAATAAGTCTGCCCTTCGTAACCAGGTAAAAAAATTGAGAGAAGCCATTAATAATAATGACCGTGAAACCGCTTTAAAACTCCTCCCTATAACTTTCTCTTTTATTGATAAATCAGTTAAAAAGGGAACAATCCACGAAAATAAGGGCAACAGAGACAAGTCAAGGCTGAGCCGTCAGGTCGAATTGCTCACCTCTCCTACCTCTAAGTGATTCTTTCCTTCTTCCTAAGGCTGCAATAACTAAATAGGAACACTTCCAGAAGCGTCTGCACATTAGAAGAAGATGTCTTCATCTTTAAATCAATTTCCTCAAGTTCAGTCAAAATACGATTCAAATCTTTCATCGAAAATATATCCACCAAAAAAAATAATTCCTTGAATTTAGTTGCATAAAGGTCTCTGAATTTTTCTTGAATTTGAGGCCTCAATTCTTTAAAAATCGCTTTTTTATCGACATCTTTCTCTCTAAGCAGAAGCTTTGCCATAAAAATATCACGGAAAAACCTGCCTATTGAACCAAGTATATTTACTAGCTCGACACCTTCTTTCTTTATCAAATTGTCCAGCACAACAAGGCACTGTTGATAGTCAGCTTTAACTAGACTTTCAGCAATCTCCCAGTCAACAAAGGTCTTGACCCAGCCTGAAACCTGGTTTACATCATCCAGCTCAATTACCTTCTTATCATCTACGAATGTAATTAGTTTTTCTATCTCGTTATTCACACTTCTAAGGTCATTTCCAGCAAACTCCCCCAGCCTTCTTATAGCATCTGGAGTAGCTATCTTCCCATAAGATAAAAATTTCTTGTCCATCCAGTTGTGGAGATCCTTTTCATTTAAACGCCTCAACTCTTTCGAAAAGGCTTTTGAAGAGGGAAGAGAGGAAAAAAATTTGAAAAGAGAGGAATTTTTTCTTATTTTCCCTGAAAAAACAACCACAATGACAGTCCTCGAAGGAGGAGAGGAAAAATAAGCCTCTAATATTCGCTGCTCCGGTGAAGAAAGAGTCTCCCACTTTCCTTTTTTCACTTCAACAATAATTATTCGCCATGGCGATAGAAAGAAAGGAATTGTCCTGGCCAAATCTATGACTTCTGCCCAGGAGTTATCTTCAAGGTTGAATTTATCTACATTAAAGTCTTGATTTTCAGAAGATATCAGAGTTACTTTAAGCCCATCAATAAATTGATAAGCTGGAAAAGTCTCTTCTCCATAAAGAAAATAACAGGAGACAAGAGTTTCTTCCTTTATCTCTTTCTTCAGGAGAAAACTATACACTCCCTAAAATCCTTCTAATATGTTGGTTACTAAACTGCGGGCAAATTTCTCAGCAATTTTGTCCAATGCCTCAGACTCAACAGTTTCAAAATCTGTCCCTTCCGGCACTTCGTATTCATCCTGATAAATAAAATTGGGATTGGAAAATATAATTTTCTGGTTGACAAGGTCTTTTAAGGTAATATTGGCAGCAACGATGATGTTATAACGGTCGGCTGTTGCTTCTTTAGAAAAAGCTATAGGCGTGGCTTTGAAGGAAGTAATTTCCCCTATCAAGACAGCATCTGCAGATTCCATATCTTCTGTCATCTCTACTTTTCCCCTTGCCACCATCTCATCAATAACACTATGGGTCAATTTCAAGTCAAGCTCAAAGCGTGTTGTTAAGTTCTTGAACATAGGGATATTTATTTTCTTGATATGGGTAGGAAGGAAGCTTCCTGTTCCCCGGAGGTGGTAACCGCACCGGAGAGAAAAAAGACATAAAAAAAGCAATAAAATATTTCTCTTCATATCAATTTCACAAAAAATTTATAAGACAATATTAATTAGTTTATTTCTGACATAAATTATTTTTTTTACCTTTTTTTCCCCGACAATATTCCGAATCCGGCTCAAGCCCAGAGCCATTTCTTTTATCAGGTCCCCATCAAGGTCTCTTTCAGCCTCAAATTTGTCTCTTAATTTCCCATTAACCTGAACAACAACTGTGACTTTTTCCTCCTTGGCCAGGCTCGGGTCAAATGACGGCCAGGGAGAACGTAAAATAAAAGATTCCTGCCCCATTCTCTCCCAGAATTCTTCACACAGATGAGGAGCAAATGGAGAAAGCAGAATAACCAGGTTCTCCAGGGACTCTTTTAAAACCTCCTTTCCTTTCTCGCTTTTTCTTAATTCGTCCTTTTCTTTTTTGATCTGGTTGTAGTATTCCATTAAGGAGCTTATGGCTGTATTCAAATGATATCTTTTCTCAATGTCTTCGCTGACCTTTTTTATAGTCTGGTGCATTTTTATAATTAAGCTTGTTGGCTTCTCTTCCTCTTTCCTTTTGACTTTATTGGAGGATTTATCTTTGTATAAATCCAGATTTTCCTGCAAAACCAACCATACACGATTTAAGAATTTATAGCATCCTTCTATCCCTTCATCATTCCAGGCAAATTCTTTCTCCGGTGGAGAAGCAAAAAGAATAAAAAGTCTTAGTGTATCGGCTCCGTATTTTTCTACTATGCCATCAGGATCAACAACATTACCCTTGGACTTTGACATCTTTGCACCATCTTTTGTTACCATTCCCTGGGCAAGCAGACGGGGAAAAGGCTCATTAACTACAGATAAGCCAAAATCTCTTAAAAATTTACAGAAAAAACGCGCGTAAATAAGATGAAGGATAGCATGCTCAACACCACCTATATAGAGGTCAACAGGAAGCCAGTAATCGGCAGCTTTAGAATTAAAAGGAAGTTTTTCTTCATGGGGTGAAGTATAACGATAATGATACCAGGACGAATCAAAAAAAGTATCCATGGTGTCTGTTTCTCGCCTGGCTTCCTCATGGCATTTCGGGCAAGTAGTTTTGACAAAACTTTCAACATTTTCAAGTGGTGATCCTTCCTTTCCTTCAAATTCCACATCATAAGGGAGTAAAACTGGCAAATCTTCATAAGGAACCCCGGCTATTCCGCAATTTTTGCAGTAGATCACGGGGATTGGTGTTCCCCAATACCGCTGTCGGGAAATACCCCAATCTCTTAACCGATAAAGTGTACTCTTTCTCCCAAATCCTTTCTCCTCAGCATACTGAACCATCTCTTCTATCGCCTCATGACAAGGCTTACCAGAGAATTGCCCTGAATTAACAACCACCCCATAATCCTCAAACGCTTCTTCCGGCTCTAGCTCAGGAGATTTTCCCTCCGTAACTATTACGACTTTGATTTGTAATGAATATTTTTTTGCAAAGTCAAAATCTCTCTGGTCATGAGCAGGAACAGCCATAATTGCTCCCGTGCCATATTCCATTAATACATAATTGGCAATCCAGATCGGTATTTCCTCATTTGTATAAGGGTTAATGGCCTTTTTCCCTGTATCAATCCCTTCTTTTTCAACTTCTTCCAGGTCTTTTCTGACACGAGACTCGGAAATGTTTCTTTCTATCCATTCCTGTGCCTTTTCTTTTTGATCAGAATCTGCGATCAGTTCCTGACTTAAGGGATGCTCAGGGGAAAGCACCAAAAATGTTGCTCCATAGATTGTATCTACTCTTGTGGTAAAAACTTCAATTGATTGTGAAGAATCAGAAAGAGGAAAAGTTATATGACCTCCCGTGCTCTTTCCGATCCAGTTCTTCTGCATAAGGAGGACATGTTCCGGCCATTTTTCCAAGAGTTCGTGACCGGAAAGTAATTCTTCAGCATAATCTGTTATTTTTAAGAACCACTGCTTCATCTCCTTCTGCTTGACAAGTGACTCACACCGCCAGCACCGTTCTCCGACAACCTGTTCATTTGCCAGGACAGTTTTACATTGTGGACACCAGTTTACCCAGCTTTTTTTCCGATAAGCCAGGTCCTTCTCGAGCATCTTGAGAAAAATCCACTGGTTCCATTTATAATACTCGGGCAGACACGTATTCACTTCTCTTGACCAGTCATAGCTGAAACCTAGCCTTTTTAGCTGCTTTTTCATATGCGAAATATTGCCAAGTGTCCATTCCTGTGGATGGATTCCCTGTGTAATAGCGGCATTTTCGGCTGGCATTCCCAGGGCATCCCAGCCAATGGGATGTATAACATTAAACCCCTTCATGATTTGAAAACGGGAAATCACATCTCCAATCGCATAATTCCGGATCTGGCCCATGTGGATATGACCTGAAGGGTAGGGGTACATTTCAAGACAGTAATACTTTGATTTTTGCGGGTCTTCACATGACTTAAAAACTTCCTCTTTTTCCCACTTATCTTGCCACTTTTTCTCAATCTTTTTAAAATTGTAATCTTCGGTCATCTTCTGATTCTTCCTAAATTTCTTTCAGGGGCTATAAAAAAAGAAAAAACCTCTTCTTTTTTTCCTTTTTTCCCTTAAAATATAATCATAAATATTAATTTCCTGCCCCCTAAAAGTCAAGGCAACCAATTTATTGTATAACATTGAACATTTTTTTGAAAAGTATTAGGATGAAAAGGCCTTAAAAAAACGGAAATATTTTGAATCTTTAAATAATCCAGGTAAAGATGGCACTTTTTGAAGCAAAAAATCTCTCCGCAGGATACGAAAATGGATTTGTTATAGAGAATATTTCTTTTTCCCTAAAAGAGGGTGAATTTATTTCCATTCTCGGACGGAATGGTTCCGGAAAAAGCACCCTGATAAAAGCTCTTCAGGGACTTTTAAAAAATGTCTCTGGCCAGGTCAGAGTTGATGAAAAAAATATTTTTTTATTAAAATCCAGACAAATAGCAAAAAAAATTGCTTATGTCCCCCAGATATTCAGTTATTCATTCGAATTCAGTGTTTTAGAGATAATTCATATGGGGAGATATATCCATCAAGGCCGGCTGGGAGGCACCTCATCCCTGGATTCGAGGAAAATTGAGGAAGTCATGAATCTGACAGAGATTTCGCATCTCAGGGAGAAAAAAATTGCTCATCTCAGTGGTGGAGAACGCCAGAGAGTTTTTATCGCCCGTGCATTAGCCCAGGATACACCCCTTCTTTTCCTTGACGAACCCAGTTCCCATCTGGATATCTCCTATCAAGTAGAGATTTATCAAATACTCAAACGCCTGCAAAAGGAAAAAGGTAAAACCATCTTCACTACAGAGCACAACATAAACCTAGCTATTCCCTATTCCGAGAAAATTATGTTTCTTAAAGGAGGAAAAGTTCAGGCTGTAGGTCCTCCGAAAAAATTAATCACCAGAGAAAATATCAAAAAAGTCTTTCAGGCGGATGTCGAAATCAGAGAAAATATCCATTCCAGGCTTCCCGAAATTTCTCTAATCCATAAACCAGAAGAGAAGGCATGAAACCCAAGAATATCCTTTTAATATCTTTCCTGGTCCTGCTGGCTGCCACAATCTCCGGCGATCAGAAGAAAGCTACAGTCAAGGATGACCTGGGTTTCTCCTTTTTGAAAACTTCTCCTCCTCAGCGAATTATTTCGCTTGCTCCCAATATCACGGAAATCCTTTTTGCCATGAGTTCAGGGGATAAAGTTGTCGGTGTTACCCGTTTTTGTGATTACCCGGAAGAGGTATTAAAAAAAGAAAAAATCGGGGGGATGGTTGATCCCAGTCTAGAAAAGATCAAAGCCCTGAATCCTGATTTAATTTTAGGTTTCCGCGGGAATCCCCTGAGAGTTCTCAAACGCCTCAGGAGTCTCCATCTTCCCGTTTTTGTCTTAGAAATGGGGACAAATCTTGAATCCGTATTTACTCTTATCGAGAAAATTGGAACTATTATTCAAAAGGAAAAAAATGCCCAAATACTTATTCAATCTCTAAAAAAGAAATATGAAAAAATCCAATTTGCACTTCAAAGTGTCGAGCACGAACCAAAAGTTTTTTTCTCTCTTCACGGCATGGGTCTCTGGACCTGTGGAAAAGAGAGCTTTCTCAATGACCTTGTGAGAAAAGCCAGAGGAGTGAACATTGCCGGAGACGTACCCAGGAGATGGCTTGACTACAACCGGGAACAGCTTATCCATAAAGACCCGGAAGTTATCATCATCCTGGCTAAATCACTAGAAAATTTCTCTAAAGTTAAAAAGAGTTTCAAAAATGACGCTTTGTTTAAAGGCATAAAAGCTGTAACAACAGACAGCCTTTATTTTTTAGATGAAAATCTGGCTACAAGACCCGGCCCCAGGATTTTTGATGCCCTTGCCAAGCTGGCGCGCCTCCTCCATCCGCAATGCTTTGAAACAGGCTTAAAAAAATGAAGGCAAAAAGACTAAGGCTCTTTTTTCTCCTCCTTGTCCTACTTATTTCGGGTTTCTTAATCTCTCTTCTCGTTGGCCCAGTTAAGACAAACTTCTCAGATTTATGGGATTTTCTCTTCAATAATGATAAAATTTTTAGCCTCATTTTTATCGACCTAAGGCTTTCCCGTGCACTTCTGGCTTTTCTTGTTGGAGCCAGCCTTTCGCTTTCCGGCGCAATCCTCCAGGGTTACTTTCAAAATCCTATGGCCGGACCATTTGTTGTTGGTGTCTCTTCCGGAGCTTCTTTTGGCGCTGTTCTTTCTATCTATCTTGGATTAACTATTCAAGTCATCGGCTTCTCTCTACAGACTATCTTTGCCTTTTTTTCAGGATTTGCCATTGTCTCTCTTGTCTATCTCCTTTCCCAGAGAAAGGGAGTATTTAAGGTTGAGACTCTGCTTCTAACTGGAATTGCCGCAGGAGCGATGGCCTCATCTCTAACATCTTTCTTAATATTCCTGAAGTCTGAATCATACCAACAGGCTGTTTTCTGGCTCCTGGGAAGCTTCCATCTTTCAGACTGGAATCAAATCACTGCTGTATTCCCTTATTTTATTCTCTGTTTTTTTGTGGCTCAGTGGCTTGCTAAAGATATGAATCTTCTTGCCCTCGGGGATGAGACTGCTCAATCGCTGGGATGTCCGGTGAATCGTGTAAGGAAAATTTTCCTGACTATCTCCACATTTCTTGCAGCTTCATCGGTCTCTGTTTGCGGAATCATCGGCTTTGTTGGGCTGATTGTTCCCCACTGGGTTCGTATTCTCATTGGGCCTGATCACAGGCATCTTTTCTTTTTTTCCTCTTTAACAGGAGGGATATTCCTCCTTTACTCTGATCTCCTGGCACGTACGCTCCTCTTTCCTATAGAGCTGCCTATCGGGATCATCACCGCTGCAGTAGGAGCCCCTTTCTTCATATATCTATTGAACCAGCGTCGATAGAACACTTCTGGTTCGATTTTCTCCTTTTTTAAATAGTTCTTAGCTTCTTTACCTTATCGCTTGATAATAATAACTTCTTAAAATTGAACAATTCATCCCACTCTGTTCTTTTGGAAGCATTTCCTAATCTGTGATACATAAGATCAAGGTTTTGGGAAATAGCGTAAGCGACCATTGAAGATTTAGCCTTCGGATTTTGGCTTTCGAGGGAAGTCGACAGAGTCGACCTGCGAGTATGTCTGAGCTCAGGCCAGTGGATTCAGAAAACACGCAACTTTTGCCCCAGCGAGTCAAAAGCTGCTCGGTTTCAGGCTTCGCTCTCCTCTCCGTCACGGAGAGGAACCATGCCCGCTTTGCCTTCAAACGGTTTTTTTCACCCACTACCCTTCGCTTATGCTTTGAAAAAATTGATAAAGGAAAAGCGTTAAAAATCTGATTGGGAGCCGAGCTGTTTCCCAAAACCTCTTTGAGTCGCTAATTTAGAATTGCTTACTGTTTTTCTTAACATCTTGCCTCTTTTCCTGGTGAAATGCTAAAATGAAGCACGCTCATGAGATTCTTTTTTGTTCGAGACTATCGGTATAAATTTAGATATTTCTCTTCCGAGCCGGTCAGGCAAATCCAGATCAAGACCTCACGATTGAAAAAAATATGGGAACAGGCTAAAAAGAAGCTTATGCTCTTGCCGCAAAATATTCTCAGGCAGGAACAGGCATTCGGAAGAACTCTCAAATTAGAAGTAAAAACAATTCAGATTTATTATTCAGGCAAGGTAAGCGAGAAAAAAACTAAAATCAAGTTCTACTTTTTTCTTCAAAGGCAAAGAACCAAACACGTTTTTTTTCTTATCGGAGAAGCTATACTACTACCTATAAGTGGGCTGGCCGTCCTCCTCCCAGGACCAAATGTATTCTTCGGCGTCTTGGCTCTTCTGATGATCACCCACTGGCAGGCCTTAAAAGGAATCAACAGGACACTCAAAAAAGAACATGAGTTCATTGTTTCCTCATTTATTAAAGAGTGGGAACAATCGCTTAAAGAAAATAATGAAAATAAATATCCTCAAATATTGGAAAAAATCGAAAAAGAGTATAATCTGAACAATATCCGCAAAGTCCTCTGGAAATAAGGCTATCTTTTCTTGCCTTTCCTGTTTTTCAAACCCTTCAAGCTTCTCCAGTCCCTCCAGAAAACCTAGGAAAGGTTTGACAAATCCACGATTTTATTTTATCTAATAGGAACAATGTCGCTGACTCTAAACCAATTTCTATTCTTGGTGATCACAATCGCCGTTGTGGTTGCCATCACATTCCTCGTTTTTCTTTTAGCTCAGCTTCGAAAAACAGCCAGGCAAGGGGAGGAAACTCTTTCTGAAATAAAGAAGCTCGTCAGGAACTTAAAAGAGACAGACCAAAAGGTTAACAAAAAAATCGATGAACTGAGTCCTATGCTTGAAGCCACCAAAAAGACTGTTGTCAGTCTATCGGAATTCGCTTGGTTTTTAACAACAAGGATCATCAAGCCCTCCTCTAAATACTGGCCGGTTCTGTTACCTTTTCTCCGTTTTGGATGGCGACAAATCAAAAAAAAACGTAAGGAGGATAAAAATGGCAAATGATAGAGGCTCATGCTTCCTTGAAACCACTCTCTCATTTCTTGTCGGCACTGCCGCAGGCTTCATCCTGGGAGTCCTTTTTGCTCCAGCAAGCGGAGAAGAAACAAGAAAAAAAATCCAAGAAGGCGTAGTTAAAACCGGTGAGAAAGCTAAAGAAAGTTATGAAAAAATCGCTAGAGAAGCAGAAAAGGGAATAAAGGTTGTCAAAGAAAAAACTCACGAAGGGATAGATTCAATTAAAGAATTTGTCGATACGAAAAAAGAAGAAATTATGAAAAAGTTTCCTGGTGAAGCCGGTAAAGAGGAACAAGCAAAAAAATAAGCTTTATTTTGCCCAGCACATCATCAACTTTCCCCATAAGAAAGAAGGGGTATATCTATAAAAAATCCAAGGACTTCTAAAATGACAAAAACAACGATATCTGAAATTAAATCCAGAGAAATTTTAGATTCAAGAGGGAACCCTACTTTAAGCACACAGGTCTTCCTCCATTCAGGAGAGGTAGGAAAGGCTGCTGTTCCTTCTGGAGCATCCACGGGCACACATGAAGCCTTAGAACTTAGAGACAAGGATCCTTCACGTTATCTGGGAAAAGGAGTTCTGACGGCTGTTTCAAACGTGAAAAAAATCATCGCTCCAGAAATTGTGGGGTTAGACGCGCTTAACCAAGAAGAAATTGATAAGAGGCTAATCCAGCTTGATGGGACTCCCTCAAAGAAAAAATTGGGAGCAAATGCAATCCTATCGGTTTCTATGGCTGTGGCTCATGCCGCTTCCAAAACCCTTAATTCCCCTCTCTATGACTATTTAGGGAAGAAAGAAAATTACCGGCTGCCCGTTCCTCAGGTCAATATTCTTAACGGCGGCTCACATGCTGATAATAACGTTGACATCCAGGAGTTTATGATTGTCCCTGCAGGCAGTCCCAATTTTTCTGAAGCCATCAGAGCGGCAGCAGAAGTTTTTCACAATCTTAAAAAAATCCTCCAGAAAAAAGGGTACAGCACAGCCGTGGGAGATGAAGGGGGATTTGCTCCAAATTTAAAATCAAATGAAGAAGCTCTTGAACTAATTCTTGAAAGTATCCAAAACGCAGGGTACAAACCCGGAAAGGATATCTATCTTGCCCTTGACGTAGCGGCTTCTGAATTCTATATGGATAAAAAATATATCTTTAAAAAATCAGATGGTTCAGAGAAAAAATCCAATGAGATGATCAACTTTTATCAGGCACTGATCCAAAAATACCCCATTATCTCTATAGAAGATGGTTTTGCAGAAGATGATTGGGAGGGATGGAAAGGCATGACAGAAGCGCTTGGCCGCAGAATCCAGATTGTGGGCGATGATATCTTTGTCACAAACCTGGAAAGATTCAAAAGAGGAGTGGATCAGGGAATTGGAAACTCTATCCTTATCAAGTTGAACCAAATAGGCACTCTGAGCGAGACAATAGAAACAGTCAATTATGCGCACCAGAAAGGATATTCATCAGTGATATCCCATCGCTCAGGAGAAACCGAAGATACTTTTATCGCAGATTTAAGCGTTGCTCTTAACACCGGCCAGATAAAAACAGGCTCTTTAAGCCGAAGCGAAAGAGTAGCCAAGTACAACAGGTTATTAGAGATAGAGGAGGAATTAAAAAATAGGGGGAGCTATGCAGGCTCTTTGGCCTTTAAACGATACATCTCCTGATTTGAAACAAAATTCTCTAGCCAAAGACATTGTTTAAGTGTAAGTTACCTGTTTTAAATTATTTTATAATCCCGGGAGAGCTCCCGGAGAAAATCTGAGCGGGCTATGGCTCCAAACAAAAAAAGAAAAGATAAGTTTTCCACCTCATCCCAGGTAAAAATCAAAAAACACTATAAAGAAAAAGAACGGTCCGGCTTCGAGCCTTCCCGAGACCTTGGCAAACCAGGGGAATACCCATATACACGAGGAATTTATCCAACAATGTACAGGAAGAAGTTTTGGACCATGCGCCAATATGCTGGTTTCGGGACAGCAGAAGAGTCTAACAAAAGATACCGATTCCTCCTATCTCAAGGCCAGACAGGGCTAAGCGTCGCTTTTGACCTTCCAACCCAATTGGGACTTGACTCGGACCATACCCAGGCCAAAGGGGAAGTGGGTAAAGTGGGAGTGGCAATTGATACTCTACAGGACATAGAAACTCTTTTTTACCGCATCCCCCTGGACAAAGTCAGCGTTTCCATGACAATTAATTCCACAGCAGCCATTATCCTTGCTATGTACTTAGCCCTTGCTGAAAAAAAAGGTATTAAATGGAAAAAACTTTCAGGTACAATCCAGAATGACATCCTGAAGGAATATATCGCACGGGGAACCTATATTTACCCACCACAAGCTTCTCTTAAGATCATCACAGATATTCTTGCTTTCTGCCAAAAAAATGTTCCCCAATGGAACACCATGAGTATTAGTGGCTACCATATCAGAGAGGCAGGAGCAACAGCTGTTCAGGAACTGGCTTTTACGTTTGCTAACGCACTCACTTATGTTGAGGCCGCCGTAAAAGCAGGCCTTGATGTTGACACTTTTGCTCCACGCCTATCCTTTTTTCTTGCTTCACATAATAATCTCTTCGAGGAAACTGCCAAGTTCCGCGCGGCTCGGCGATTATGGGCCAGGCTTATGAGAGAAAAATTTCAAGCAAAAAATCCGCTTTCCTGGAAATTCAGGTTCCACACCCAGACAAGCGGAGCAACACTTTTAGCCCAGCAACCCGAGAACAATGTCATCAGAGTCGCTCTCCAGGCTCTGGCTGCAGTCCTTGGAGGAACACAGTCTCTTCACACCAACTCAAGGGACGAAGCCCTGGCGCTCCCCAGCAAAGAATCAGCCCAAATCGCTCTCCGCACTCAACAAATCATTGCCTATGAATCCAGCGTGGCTGACACCGTTGATCCCCTTGGAGGCTCCTATCTTATCGAAAGCCTGACTAACCAGATTGAGGACAAAGTAAAGGAGTATCTTCAGAAAATTGAAGAATTGGGAGGAATGCTCAAAGCTATTGAAAAAGGATTTATCCAGAAGGAAATTCAAGAGAGTGCCTATAAATATCAAAGGCAAATCGAAAACAAAGAACAGATTATAGTGGGCCTCAATAAATATGAAAATACAGAAGAAAAAATCCAATTCAAGCTTTATTCTCCGCAGACAAAAATTGAGAATACCCAGATAAAGAAACTCCAGCTTCTCAAAAAAAAGAGGTCAGCAAAAAAGGTAAAAGACAGTCTGAAAACTCTCAGAAAAGCAGTCGAATCCAGAAAAAATATTCTTCCTTATACAATCGATGCTGTAAAAGCTATGGCGACCCTGGGAGAAATATCTTCTATCCTCAAAGAAACCTACGGCACATATAACGAAACAGTCAACATCTGATCCCAGGAAACCTCTTTTTTCCCGTGATGGATTAATAAGGGTATTTGGGAATGGATGAAGCGACTTTGAAGATTTAGCCTTCCTGAATGGATATTTGAGGGAATCCGGCGTAGCCGGACACCGAGTATGTTTAAACTCAGGCCAGTGGATTCAGAAAACACGCAACTTTTGCCCCAGCGAGTCAAAAGCTGCTCGGTTTCAGGCTTCGCTCTCCTCTCCATCATGGAGAGGAACCATGCCCGCTTTGCCT
>JADHWO010000071.1 GCA_016783445.1 Candidatus Aminicenantota bacterium | reverse complement strand
GGGAACTTAAGGATCTTTATCACGCCAGGGATATTATCGGCCAGTGGATCGAACATTATAACAACGAAAGGTTACATGGGGCCATTCAGTATTTAAGGCCAATAGACTATTACCGGGGAAATCCAGAAGAGCTGTTACAAATCCGTCGGGAAAAACTTCAAAGGGCGAAGGAACATCGAAGGACAGCGAACTTAAGTCAAATGAAAAAACTAGCAGCCTAACATGAGGGAAAACCGTAAAGTTTCCAGACCCCCAAAAAGTCTAAAAGGTTCGTAAGCACAACAGTAAGGATATGGTTGTAAGGAAGAAAAAAGTAAAAATCAATGGTAAAGAGATAGAAATTGACGCTTTCGATACGTCGTTGATTCCGGGTAGCGGGACGGAGGAAGAAGCAATAGACCGTCTTTTAGAAGAGGAGAAAATAGAAAATGAAATCAATGATATACTGCTAAAAATAGATTCTGTTGCAAGTGAATATAGGTCAAAAGATAAAGACATCTGGTTCTATTATAAAATTGGTCAGGTTTTACAATTTGTTGATGATAAAGGATTTACCAAGCAACGCAATCTTATCTGGGAGCGGATTGCAGACAATCTTCGTCCTGAAGTTTTTTTTGGGAAAAAGACGCCTCCCAAAAAGAGTAAGCGGTATCCTGAAATTATGTATCTCCTTGCCAAGCAAAACTATCAGGATATTCCAAGGGTATCTTGGTCACACTGGTTTGAGATTCTGCAATATCCGAAGATTTACAAGAACAAAAATATTCTTGAGGATTTATTACAAGAATGTAAAAACAAAAAACTTTCAAGCGAGCAATTGAGAAAACGAGTGCAGGAGATAAACAGAACATTATGAAATTTTATGCAATAGATCTTTTTGCCGGCTGTGGTGGATTGAGTGAAGGATTCAGACAAGCAGGATTTGACATCATTGCCCAAGTAGAGATGAATAAATGGGCGTGTGAGACTCTGAGATCCCGCCATCTATATCATGGACTAAAAGAGATCGGGAAAGGCTATTTTTATCATAGATATCTGAGGGGAGAAGTTCCGAGGGAAAAGGTTCTTAATAGATTTTCTAATCTCAGAGAATCAATTTCTCATAGAGTTATTCAAGCAACCTTTGGAAAAGATACAACAGAGTGGATACTTGAGAAAATAGAATCCACCGGGAAGTTTCATAATGCCTCAAAATTCCATGTGCTTCTTGGAGGGCCGCCATGTCAACCATATTCCCATGTCGGGAGAGCGAGAGACCCTTTTGGAATGGAAAATGATGAGAGGCATTTCCTTTACAGGCACTATCTGGAAATTATTGGGTGTATCCAGCCGGACATCTTTGTTTATGAAAATGTACCCGGTCTTTTTACTGCGAAGGCGAGGGGTGAAGAAATATTTATCAGAATGTTAGACGATTTTTCATCATTAAATCCTCCTTATGAAATTACCCCACCTTTAGAACAAATTTATGAAGACCCATGCAGTTACATTCTTAATAGTGCAGATTTCCATATCCCGCAAAGGAGAAAAAGATTGATTCTTATTGGATACAAGAGGTCTCTGGAGCGAAAAAATCCTAGGATAAAAGAGATATTTACCAGATTACAGAAACAGGCATTAAAAAATGGAAAAGAGGGGCACCTTACCATTAATGATGCTATTAGTGATTTGCCATCATTGAAACCGGGTGAAGGAAGTGACGGCTGGTTTGGACATTACAACAACAGCACAAATCTCAAGCATTATCAGATGAAAATGAGGGGGGATTGTCCAGGAATTCTCAATCACAGAGCAAGAACACATATGAAGAGCGACCTTGAAAGATATAGATTCTTTATTGACCATCACAGGAACGGGAACCGAGTTGCAACTTTAAACGATCTCAGACAGGAAAGATCTGATCTAATTCCGAACCATAAGCACCTTGATAAATTCATAGATAGGTTTAGGGTTCAGTGGTGGTCCCGCCCGTCCTCGACAATTACCGCACATATTTGTAAAGACGGCCATTATTATATTCATCCCGACATCAATCAATGCAGGTCTTTTACTGTCAGGGAAGCAGCACGGTGTCAGTCGTTCCCCGACAATTTTAAGTTTGAAGGCCCTAGAACTGAACAATTCAAGCAGGTTGGAAATGCCGTTCCACCTTTACTGGCTAAAGTCATCGCGGTTTATATCTTGAAAGAACTGAGAAATATATATGAACAATCTTCATGAGTTAGAACCTCTGTATTTCAGAGTTAGAGGAAAACTTGCGAGACTGCTGGGTAGAGAGTCACTTTCCAATCCAGCCGTAGCCATATGTGAACTCATCAAGAATTCCTACGATGCCGATACAACTGAGGTTATCGTTGAATTCGAAAACGTAAAATTGACCGGCGGATACATAAGGATAACGGATAACGGGGTTGGTCTTACCCTTGATGAGATCGAAAAGATATGGATGACAGTCGCTACAGACGAAAAGGAGAAACAACCTTACACAGAGAAGTTAAAACGAAGAAAGATCGGAGAAAAGGGAGTAGCCAGATTTGCCACCGAGATGCTCGCACACCGCCTCGAAATAATATCAAAACCCGAAAACGAGAGCTACGGATACAAGGTGTCAATTAACTGGGACGAGTATGACAAAGCACCCCAGTTTGATAAAGTTCCAAATCAGTGTTGGAGCTTCCACAAGAAAAAGAAAGATCACGGCCTAGAGTTGATCCTGAGCCCGCTGAGAGAGAGCTGGGACGAAAGCAAGATGGGTCTGCTTTTCAGAAAAATCGGATTGCTTACTCCTCCCGCACAAGCAAGGCGAAAAGGGGATTTCCGCATAAGAATTGTGGCTCCTGAATTTCCAAAGTACAGTCGTGCGGTCAAGTCAACATTTCTCCAGCAGGCAGTATTTGTAATGAAAGCGAATCTTCTTAAGGATGGGACTAATATCTTCAGTTTTAAAACTCTCAAGGGCAAAACCGTCACCGAAAAACTTTCAAAGCAATACAGATGCGGCCCACTTGAATTCAGAATGTTTTTCTTCTACAGAGATAAGGGGAAATATCCTTTTGAAGTTGATATCAAGAACCTGAGAAAGACACTGGATGGGTATGGAGGACTGCATCTATACAGGGATGGATTCAAGGTAAATCTGAGTGAAGAAGACTGGGCCGGGCTTGATGCCATAAGAATTAATGACCCGTCTTGGTACCCCAGCAACAAGCAGGTAATCGGAATCATAGACATTACACATGACGCAAATCCTGAGATAGTTGATACGACCACGCGTGAAGTAATAATTGAAAACCCTGCTTTTAAGGATCTGGTGAGATTCATACATGAATCCATCGAATTCTTCGTCAGTTGCAGGAGGAAAGTCGAAAAGAAGAAGGCAAGAAAACCGAAAAGAATTCCTCCCATACTGACTCCGGATAAATTGAGAGAAAGCTTTATTGACTTTGGACCTGCATATCCTGAGGTTTTCTATAGACCCCTTGAAAACGAAATAAATTCTTGTTACGCAAGTAACCTGTCAAATGCTGTTCTATTATTGTCAAGGAAAATGGCCGAAAATCTTTTATACAACTTATTTGAACATAAATTTCCAAAGGAACCAAACCTCCGCTGGGATATTCACAAAAACAGACCGCATAACTTCAGCATTCTTCTGGATAACCTCGCAGACAAAAAAGGCGAGTTCTCCCAAGAGGAGCAACAATTGATTGAGAAGTTTTGTATGCTGTGCAAACCATTTAAACGAGAGGCAAATTCAAAGGCACATAACATTATGGAATATGTTGATAACAGGGACCAGCTCAAGACCCTCAAGATTCCCGAGATCATACAGCTGGCATTAAAACTCATTGAGAAGAGTAAGCAATGACACAAATGCACCCCTTTCATGAATCTGCTAGGGCAGTACCCGATCGTAAGGGAATTGCATTATTTCGAAAGCGCGTATTATCTTGGTTTAACAAGAACAAGCGCAAATACCCATGGAGAGAAACCCGTGACCCCCTCAGGGTGCATATTGCTGAAATGATGCTCAGGCGAACAAAGGCAGACCAAGTCAAACCTATATATGAAAGGATTTTCGCAGAGTACCCTGATGTCGAATCATTAGCAAAGGCTGAAAACAAAAGAATCGAAGATATTTTATACCCCCTTGGTCTGCGATGGCGAACTCCTGCCTTTAGCATCGTCGCTAGGCAGATCAAAGAGAGATATCATGGCAAAGTCCCTGAGAACATTGAAGAACTAACTGCTTTATCCGGGGTAGGCACTTATGTAGCTGGTGCAGTACTATCTCTAGCGTACGGGAAAAAGGAATGGATAGTTGACAGTAATATCGTCAGGTTATTTAGAAGATATTAAGGGACAAGCATGTGATTGAGATGGCCAGGGTGTACGCATCGGGACGAGATCCGCGAACAGCCATTCTTGCCATACTTGATTTCACCGCGCTGGTTTGCACTCCTCGAAGACCCGACTGCGAAAAATGTCCGTTGAGAAGAGACTGTTACTATGTGCGTCCTTAACTGCTGTAGAATTTTACTGAAAGAAAGGAAATTCCGCTGCTTGGTCATCTCGCTAAGTAAAACGGGAGGATAGCGGTGACGCGGATGAAAATATCCCAGATAAAAGCTGGGATGCGCAACATTGAGGTCATTGGCAGGCTGGTGGAGCTGGGAAAACCGGTTCAGATGTCAACAAGGTATGGGCTAGAACCGCTCGCTAAGGCGAAGCTTCGTGACGATACTGGTGAGATAGTCCTGAATCTATGGAGACAGCAGATCGATGTCGCACAGGAGGGCGAGATCGTTATCCTGCGAAACGCGTTTGCCAGAGAATTCAGCGGTGTCGTCCAACTCAACATAGGGGCTGATGGTGAAATACTTCGGTACAGTAAGTAAGAAGGTTCTGACAGGTCTTTTTTGCGGAATAAAAACACATGTACAGACTTATTTTTTGAATATAGGATGGATGAAGCATGAGATGATGGTATAATATATGGAGAGCATCATAATCATTTTCAGAGAGATTGACGTATGAAGAAACAGATTGAGTACCCGAGAATAATATTCATGGACCTTGAGGGAACTTTACTTAAGAAGGCTATACACCTTGATAATGGCAAAGTCGCGCCGAGTGCGTGGACGTTACTTGCAGAGCGCCTTGGTCCCGATGCACTTCGTCAAGAAGAAGAGACTAAAGATCGCTGGCTAAAGAACGGATACAAAAGTTACGTGGAATGGATGCAAGACACAATCAGAATACACAAGGAATACGGTTTGACCCCCACTCTATTTGATGAGGTCATGAATTCCGTTGAAGAAATGCCTGGTATCAGGGAGACAGTCTCGATGTTTCGTGAATGGGGGGCTGTTACGGCTATCATCTCGGGCGGCTTCAAAGCGCTGGCTGATAGAATTCAGCGGAGTCTGAAGATTGACCATGCGCTGTCTGGGTGCGAATACTTCTTCGACCCAGAAACAGGCCTTCTGGAACACTGGAATCTTCTGCCCACAGACTATGAAGGAAAAGTCGACTTCATGCACCTTATAATGAAGGAACACGGAGTCCGGGAGCTAGAATGCGTGTTTGTTGGCGATGCACAGAATGATGTATGGATGGCAAAGGAGGTAGGTCTATCCATCGCCTTTAACGCCCATCCAGACCTGCAAGCTGTATGTACCTATGTAATAAATCAGCCACTTGGACAGGAAGATTTCCGGGCTGTTGTGGATTGCATTGACTCCCATGTCAAAAGTATCGTATGGAGAACGCGAAAGCACTCCAACCCTATTACCGTGAGGTCCAAGCATGAAGGTTGACATAAAGGCCGACTTTTTTGTAATGACGGCGCTGGACGAGGAGACAGAGGCCCTGAAGGGGCGACTCAACGACGTTGACTGGGTTGTGGGTACGCGGTATTCGTGTGGCACGGTGGCTCACCACGCAGGCAGAGAAAAGTATGTGGTGGTGTATGGGCAATGCGATGAAACAGGTAACTACGCAGCCGCACCTCTTGCAAAAGACGCAATAGACAAGTTCCACCCCGAGTATGTGATTCTTGTCGGTATAGCTGCGGGTTTCCAAGAAAGAGATGTGGCTCTGGGGGATGTGCTTGTGCCACACTGGATCCTGCCCTATGAAAAGGCAAAGAAAAAGCCGGGGTATGTGGAGCGTCGCAGTCCTCCTCTGCGCGTTACGGCGGTGGTATTGCTACATATAGCCAAACAAATCGGCTATCACAAGACGGAATCGTGGCAAGCCGATATACGGGAGCCTCGTCCAAACGACCGGGAGAGAGCTTTCCCCCTGATATGGTGCCATGGAGTGCTTGGCTCGGGCGAAAAAATCGTGGCGGATGTACTGGCAAGAGAACGGGTTGACCTTCTGCGCCTCCGCGATCCCGCGGAGGCTATCGGACTGGAAATGGAGGCGGTTGGTACCGCGTTCGTCTGCTACGACTGCCAGACGCCGTTCATGGTCGTCAAAGGAGTGCAGGATCACGCCACAACCGACAAGGATGCCGAAAATGAGAAAGATGTCTGGCGCCTGTATGCTGCCGATGCGGCTGCAGCTCTGGCTGTGAAAATAATCAGTTATGTTCCGGTCAAGCAGATAAGGCGCGCGGCCAGTACTTCATCCGTTAGCTCCATTCAAACCTACGAAAGCCGTCTGTGGCAGGTGCTCCAAGAATATGAGAGATATCAGCCGCGACCGTCTTTCGTGTTCACGGTCAGTCAGGCTGAGACCTACCGGGAGCTCAGGGCCGGACATTTCTTGGGCTGCAACCAACCACCGGAGTCAATACTGCCTTCAGAAAATCGCCGGGCCATTGTTCTGCATGGTGGGGGAGGGGCTGGTAAGACGAGAATATTGCGCACCTTGGTCAGAGAACTTCTCGAGAAAGGTCGACTTCCGGTCCTTGTTGAGCTCAAGGGGTGGTCGGCGGGACAGCTGGCGGGTACGTCGCCAAGATATCAGGCTTCCGATATTCTTAAGCAATGCGGCAACCCGCGGTTTCGGCTCAGTCTGCTGGAGAACTTGGTACAGGGGGAAAAGGACTTTGTGGTCATTGTTGACGGTCTGAATGAGGTGTCTAGGCCTGTTAGGGAAGATCTTATCCGTTACCTCCGAGGCATGCTTGCTGAATCGACACACGGCTACCTCATCATTGGCGATCGGTACGGGACTTCTGAGTATCCCGAAGGCTTCTTCCACGCGACAGTTGACCCTCTTCATGAGGACTTTGTTCGGCTGACTTTTAACGATCGGTTTGCCCCGGACAGAACTTTTGAACAGCTGGGCCCCTCGGTACAGACGATCTTGAGAATCCCCTTCTTCTTGGACCTCAAGATCAGGAGGATGGCAGCGCCCGGGAGAATGGACAGCCGCAGCGCCATGATGGAGGAGTTTTTCCTGAAACAGTTGCGGCTGGCAGAATCTGAGTTGAACAAGGTTGCCCAAGCAACCCTTGAAATTAGCAAGGAGGGCCAAGTACAGCTGTTTGAATACTCACGCTTAAGAGAAAAGGTCGGTGGCAGGTTATATAACCTTTTGTGCGAGGCTTCCGTTCTCGACTTAGAAGGCAAAAGTTTTACGCATGACCTCTGGCGCGATTACCTCTGTGCCAGACAGCTTGCCAAGCATCCGAAAAACTGGGACGAGAAGAGTTTTGATGCAGTCACATTTACTTCTGAGTCCCTCGAACCGTTGACCTTGGTTGTTGAACAACTAGGCGACGTTAAGACCGCGGACGATTTTCTTAGGGAGGTGTATGACTGGAATTTCTACGCCGCAATGGACTGTGTGCGTGAGCCCGGTGAATTCTCTTGGTCTCTCCCAAGCATGTCAATTCGTGCTGCCATTCTCGCTGCCATTGCGGAGAAATGCTTTGACCGTGTAAGGCACACACGTATCAGAGCACGCTCTAGGTTACAGGAGCATCACTATTACTTTGCCTTCCCCTTTGCTGAGGCTGAGACTTTTGAAAAGCTAATCAAACACGTGAAGAATTTGAGACTGGAAGTGGAGGAACCATGGTTTAATCAGTGGAAAAATCTGTACGTTGGTGGCACCGACCCGGTTGTTCTGTTAACAGAACAGGACTCGATCATTGGATGGACTGCAGCAAATGTTGCGAGGCGCAGTCGTCTAAGCGACCAATCGCAGAAACAGGTTAGAGATATATACGTTTCTTCTGATTCAAATGGAAGAACGAACAGCATCAGGTGGAGAATAGTGCATGTGCTCGGTGCCTACCCGGGTATAGACAATGCCTCACTTCTTGTTCATGCGCTTAACAATGACAAGTACCACTGGGTTCGGTACGGAGCAGCAAGAGCACTCGTAGAAATCGCCTCAACTTGCGGTCATAAACTGAAGCGAGAGGTTCTGAAACAGTTGGAAGACTCAGTCAAGCGAATCTGGCGGGGTGATATCCGGATTGGGCGTCTAATCGCCAAGGAAATTAGACAAACCGTATTCATAAGCAATGCGAAACCGAAATGGAAAGAAAGCGTGAACCCTGTACTACAGCATCTTCGAGACTTAGAACAGGATGCTTCGGAACGCGCTGATTGGGACAAGCTAATTACCGATTTTAACCAGCCCGGTTAGTTGAAGCGTTGATTGCAAGTTTCGACAACTGACAAGAGGTTGCTTGAGATTCCATATTTTTTGGATTATGTATTGAAAAGTAGCTCTCCTTACTTGGGGTCTGCGGCGAAATCTATAGAGTCTTTCTTCATAAAACAAATGAGCTTAGATGAATCCACTTTGAATCAGCTGGCACAATCGGAGTTTACTATGTACAGAGATTACAAAATACAAGGACTAATGGAATAAATTATTACATGCAGGAATTGTAAAAGAGCCAGTAAATGATTATACTCAATTTGATCACCAGTTAAAGCATGACTATCTAGCTTCTAAGTATCTGGTCCAACATGAAAATAAATGGAAGAATTTGATTTCTTTTGATACAGTGAGCTTCGAATCTAATTCCTTCGAGTCTTTGTCAATGGCCCTTGAGCAGTTATCTGATAAGGAAAGATGGACTAAAACACTTCTTGAATTCGAGAAATTTTGGAAAGAGGTCTAAGATTCATGATTCACAAGGAATTTAACATTACTGAAGACCAATGGAATTTACTCGCACATGCAGCTTGGGAATGCCGAAACCACGCATATGTTCTTGGAAACATAAAGGTTGGGGCTGCTGTTATGGCCAGTGATGGGAGCATTTTCATTGGGTGTAATGTTGAGCATCGCTTTCGGTGCCATGACGTTCACGCCGAGGTCAATGCGATAACATCTATGATTGCCGCAGGCCATACAGAGTTGATAGCGTTGATGATTGCTGCGGAACAGGAGCGCTTCACTCCATGCGGGGGTTGCATGGACTGGATTTTCCAATTTGGCGGCCCGTCGTGCTTGGTAGCATATCAGTCAAAACAAGGGAGCGAGATAAAAATATTTCAGGCTCAGGATCTCATGCCATACTATCCCAAATAGTCAACGCTGGAGGGTGACTGTGTTGACTTATACCAAGTATGCGTACCATATCGATCAAGTATGGGAATTTTTCTATATGATAACGTTAGTTGCATATGCCATTTCCCGGAGTATTAGTAAGGGGCAGAAAAATCTATGATGAATCAATTGTCAGAAAGGGTACCCTCTGTAGCTAATATTCGGCTATTCAGGAATAAACTCATTCACTGGTTTAACAGGAATAAACGAACTTATCCGTGGAGGGAAACCCGCGATCCCTTTAAAGTTTTAATTGCCGAAATGATGCTAAGACGCACAAAGGCAGACCAAGTCAAATCAGTTTACGAAAAACTTTTTTCAGAATATCCCGATCTTGAATCATTGGCAAGTGCTGAAAATAAAAAGTTAGAAAATATTTTATATCCTTTGGGATTGAAATGGCGAACGCCCGCGTTCGGTCTTGTTGCAAAGGATGTAAGGGAGAAATATCAATGCAAAGTTCCCGAAACAAGAGAAGAATTGTCAGAATTACCCGGGGTTGGTGAATATGTGGCTGGTGCGGTTTTATCTGTAGCCTATGGAAAGAAAGAGTGGATAGTTGACAGTAATATTGTACGGCTATTCAGGCGATATTTTGGAATTAAAACATCAAAAGAGGGGCGTCGGGATAAACATGTAATAGAAATGGCCAAAATATATGCATTAGGGAGAAATCCTCGAAAATTCAATCTTGCCATTCTTGATTTTACTGCCCTTGTTTGTACCCCAAAAAATCCCAAATGTGATAAATGTACATTAAAGAGGAATTGTCATTATGTATGCTCTCAGTCCTGATAAAGTCGCGCTAATTAATGACATGTTGTTGTAATAATAAATGTAATAAAATGAAAACCTTCCATAAAATAATTATTGGTGATTCAAGGTGGATGAAAGAGGTTCCAAGCGAATCTGTTCATCTTGTTATTACCTCTCCTCCTTATTGGCAGTTGAAAGATTATGGAAATGGTAAACAGATAGGTTTCAATGACAGCTATGAAGAGTACATCAACAATCTTAATTTGGTCTGGAATGAATGTCACAGGGTTTTACATAAAGGCTGCCGTTTATGTATTAACATCGGCGACCAATTTGCACGTTCTGTTTATTATGGAAGATATAAGGTTATCCCAATAAGAACTGAGATAATCAAGTTTTGTGAAAGCGCTGGTTTTGATTATATGGGTGCCATTATCTGGCAAAAGGTTACTACCTGCCATACCACTGGTGGAGCCACAGTAATGGGTTCTTTCCCTTTTCCCAGAAGCGGGATTCTTAAATTGGATTACGAATTTATTTTAATTCTTAAAAAATATGGTAGACAAACTAAAGTTTCAAAAGAGATTAAAGAGCGATCAAAACTGACGCAAGAAGAATGGAATCAATATTTCACAGGTCATTGGAATTTTCCGGGTGAAAAACAGGATAAACATCTGGCGATGTTTCCTGAGGAATTACCGAGACGTCTTATTAAAATGTTCAGTTTTGTGGGTGATACCGTTCTTGACCCATTTCTTGGAAGTGGTACAACTTCTTTGGCTGCCAAAAATATAAGTAGGAATTCTATTGGCTATGAAGTAAATGAAGAATTTCTGCCAATCATAAAAGAAAAACTTGAGCTACAACAGAACACTAATGTCCAAGATGCAAGTTTTGAGATAATCAAGCAGGATGAGACGAAAGTTGATTTTAAAGAAAAGATTAAAAAATTCCCATATATTTTCAAAGACCCGATAAGATTTGATAAGAAGGTTGATCCACGAAAATTGAGATTTGGATCAAAAATAGATAAATCCCATTCAGAAAGGGAACCATATTATACAGTAAAGGAAATAATCTCTCCAGAAATATTGATTTTAAATAATGAATTAAAAATCCGATTATTAGGTGTGAAAGCGAGATCGGTTAAGAATAGAGAGGCCATTCAATTTTTGCGAGAAAAAACCCGGGGACAGAAGGTATTCATGAAGTTTGATGCTATAAAATACGACAAAAAAGATAACTTGCTTTGCTACCTTTATTTATGGAACAAGACTTTTTTAAATGCCCATCTGATTAAAAATGATTTGGCTGATGTGGATACTGCATTTGATTTCAAATACAGATCAAAATTTCTTACATTAAAAGAATCTTGTATAGGTAGACTACGTGAAAATAAAAATTAGTTTTGAGGAAATCCGACGTTATTTAGACATTGAAACATTTGATTTTCCAAGATATGTTTCCCCTCTTATCAACTTAGCGAATCAATACGCACAAGGAACGAGACCAAGAATAGTCGGTCAAATGAGTGAGCTTATTCAGGAATTTGAGGGAAAGACTTTACCAGAATGGGAGAAGTGGTATTTGGAGAAAAAGCCTGATGCGATCAGAAATGCAACAGAAAAAATCGTGCAAATGTTGAAAAATTTAAAGAATGCAATCAATAAGATAGATAAAACAATAGTAGAACAATGGGTGAGAGATTTAGTGATTGTAAAAACTTATATGGGATTGAGGTTCCAAGATGCCATATTAAAAAAAGGTGCAGAGCTTAAGGGAACTGATTACCGGTTATCTGAGCGCGATGAAGAGTCAAGGGGTATAGATGGTTACATTGGGCATATTCCTGTGTCTATAAAACCTCATACTTATGAGGCAAAAGCGGCATTACCGGAAAAGATAGCGATCAAAATTATCTTTTACAAAAAAGTTAATGGTGGTGTTGAGGTGGATTACGGAGAAATATTATAATAATCAGCCACCGCATCGTCTAACCAAAACGTTAACCAATTAAAATGTCAACAGAGCTTGCAGAAGCATTAAATGTTGTCTCCACCCGCGCCCGGGAGATACCCCCTTTCCTGGCTATGGACGTTCTGGACCACACCCGGGTTCTGGAGAAGGAGGGGCGCGAAATCGTCCATATGGAGCTGGGGGAGCCCGACTGGCCCACTGCCCCCCACGTGGTGGAGGCGGCTTACAAGGCTATAAAGGATGGCTATACAACCTACACCCCCACCCAGGGTCTGCTGGAACTTCGGGAGGCGATTAGCGAATACTATGAAGAGCAATACGGCCTTGAGATCAACCCGGACAGAATCGTGGTTACCATGGGCACCAGCCCGGCCCTGTTTTTGGTCTTTGGCGTTCTCTTAGAGGCAGGGGATGAGGTCGTCCTCTCCGACCCCCATTACGCCTGCTATCCCAATACCGTCTCCTTTATGGGGGGAAAACCGGTGTTCTTTGATCTAAAGGAAGATGAGGGGTTCGTCTATTCGGGGGGGAGGGTAAAGGAGAAAATTAGTCCCCGCAC
>JADHWO010000070.1 GCA_016783445.1 Candidatus Aminicenantota bacterium | reverse complement strand
TTATTAGTCAATTTCAACCCTATGGCCTGCTGCATTAGCAATATTAAAGTAAAGAAACATATCCAGTCAATAAAAGATTCGCATGAAAGAGGAAATATCGGTGAGAATCCAGGAATATTGCGGAAGAGTAATAGACTTTGCCCTTAATTGCTGATCAAGAAATCCCGATTTTCATATATATTCCACTCTATCCTCAGCTGCCATCAGAAGTTCATGCTGGGCAACCTGAGGAGGAAGTGCAGGTGCGGGTGAAGATTTATTTGGGACCCAAACGACTGTATGACGGCGATAATCCCGGGAGTAATCTCCTTGCCTGCAACCGCCTTGAGAAACGCCAGGTAAGAGTCACACTATTACGCCGGGCTGTAAACTTGGATTTCTTTGTCTAAACGATCGGCCAGTTTATCCTCAGCTACATCCAAATCAAAATCTATCTGTAAACCCAACCAGAACTGAGGAGACATCTTGAAATACTTGGCAAAGCGTAAAGCTGTATCAGCCGTAATTCTGCGTTTTCCATGAACAATCTCATTTATCCTTCGGGCAGGCACACGGATATCTAAAGCCAATCTGTTTTGGCTCAATCCCATCGGCTTTAAAAATTCCTCAAGGAGGATTTCCCCCGGATGTAGGGGAAGTATTTTTTTCTTATTCATGGATTCTCTCCTAATGATAATCTGTGATTTCAACATCAAACACATCCTTATCCTGCCATAAAAAGCATATTTGCCATTGATCATTTATTCTAATACTGTGCTGTCCTTTTCTCTTCCCTTTCAGTGCTTCAAGACGATTTCCAGGAGGCACTCTCAGATCATTTAAATCTTCGGCTCTATTTAACATTCTGAGTTTTCTTAATGCGACTCTTTGCATATCAACTGGATATTTCTTTGAGTAGCTTCTCTTGAATATTTTTTCAGTCTCTTTACACTTAAAGGATCTAATCACATATTAAAAATATAACGCTTTGCGTTAAATGTCAAGCGTTATGCTTCAAAAACTCCAGCATCAAATCCTGTTTTTGGCGCTCTATCTCTACTTTGTGGCCATGACCTTGCCGTTTTTCCTGTGCTTCCTCAAGGAAGTGTTGTTACTTGATCAAAAATGTCCTCCAAGTTATTATTTTCAAGCTAGTTTAAAACAACTATATGGTTGGGAACATGTCAAAACACTTCTGAATCAGGTGATAGATGCCTGCCGAATAGTAAATCCATTCATTTTCACAACCGATGGTTTTGAGCCTTATTCTTGGGCTGCTAAAAACCTTTTGGATTCTATTTGTTTATATGCGCAAGTTATCAAGAAACGGAGGAAGAAATCTTTACGGCAGTGGCAATCCTTTTTTGGTGGTTTTCCATGTTTTTGAGAACTCGAGTCCGAGTAGAGAAGTTTTCGTGGTCTTCGGCTCAGTAACAACAGTTAATGAAGGAAGCACCCAATTTTTCCAAATGGAATCAAAGTTCAAATTCATCCTGATATCTCGGTGCCTCCACTTTCCAGTCACCCCTAGAACGGAGATGGCTGGATAAACTCAAGATCGATTTTTCTTCGCCATGTGTCAGGAAAACACGCCCCGGCGGATGTTTGAAATGGTCAAGCCACCGAATAAGGTCGTTCCTGCCTGCGTGAGCGGAAAAACCCTCGATCTGCACAAGCCTCATCTTTACCGGATAACTCTGACCATGAATTCTGACTTCCGGTCTACCATCTAAGATCCGTCTGCCAAGCGTGCCTTCCGCTTGATATCCTACAAACAAAAGAGTGGATTCTGAACGGGTTATGTTTCTTATGAGATGGTGTTTGATACGCCCTCCAGTGATCATTCCCGAACCAGCCATGATGATCGCTGACCCTCTGATCTGATTAATAGCCTTGGAGGCTTCGACCGATTGCACGAGCCTCAGCCCAGGGAAGTCAAACGGTGATTGTCCCCTCTTGAACAGATCCAGTGTTTCTTTATCAAAAAACCTCTGGCTTCGTTTAAAAACCTTTGTGATTTCGACAGCCATCGGGCTATTGAGAAATGTCATGAGATACGGAATTCTTTTTTCGCGAGCTAAACGGCTGATATGAAACAAAAGTTCCTGGGCACGTTCGATGGCAAATGTGGGAATGAGAATATTTCCCCCGGCCTTCACCGTGTCGTTTACGACTTTGCAGAGCTTTTTTTCCACATCCTGGGGATCGTCATGGTTGCGGTTCCCGTATGTTGACTCCATAACCACGTAGTCTGCCCTGTCAAAAAGAGTTGGATCCTTAACAAGGGGCTTATCCCACTGCCCCATATCACCGGAAAAGATAATACTCTTCTTTCCTTTTTTTTCGTGGACAAAAATTTCAATCATGGCAGAACCCAGGATATGACCAGCATCGTGAAAACAGATCTTTACGCTTTGATTTAAAGCAATATATTCATTGTAGGGCACATCTTTGAAGAGGGGAAAACAAAGCCTGGCATCCCGGACTGTATAAAGCGGGATTTCCGGATAGCGTCCTTTTCTTCCTTCCTTTCTGTGACGTTTTTTCTTAAAAGCGGCATCTTCTTTCTGAATCCTGGCAGAATCCAGGATCACGATTGGGTACATCTCCTTGGATGCAGAGGTGGTGATGATGTCTCCGGCAAATCCTTCCCTGACAAGCTTTGGAATGAGCCCTGAGTGATCCAGATGCACATGGGTAAGGAGGATATAGTCTATTTGATCTGGAGGAATCGGAAAGTGTTCCCAATTTCTGTAAACGAAGTCCCGTTCCTGGAATAACCCGCAATCTATGAGGATTCTTAATCCACCGGCTTCAAGATAATAGCATGATCCTGTCACCTGGCGAGATGCACCCAAGATTTTTAGCTTCATCACACGCTCCGTGGTTTTAACAGTCCAGCTAAAAATCTATCAGTTGCGCAAAAAATTGTCCATAACTTCTTATTAAACGAGAATTTCTGTATCGATGTCATTACGATGAGTCAGACGATAATAAAAGGCATCTTTAACAACCCGGATCAAATCCTATCAGTCACTCCTTTTTGTCATTCCCGCGGAGTTTGTGCCCGCGCAGTTTGTGCCCGCGCAGGCGTTTTGTCATTCCCGCGGAAGCGGGAATCTAGAAATATGAAAAAGTTTTACGTTTATAAAGTTAAAAGGGGGTCAAATCTTTATTATTGACAAGATTAGCGAACCATCTGTTAGAGTTAAACATTAAACGGTTTGCCAAAAAGAAAGATTTGACCCCCTTTGCTTAATTTGGCTTGTATTCAGTATAAGACTTTGTCTTCACCGAGCTCTTTTATACGTTCGTCAATGACTTTAAGAATTAAGCCTCTCCGGAGAATGACAGCATTGATTTCCTTCTCTGTCAGATATTCTCCGACAATATCACTAATAAGTTCAAAATTTAAGGATTTCAGTTTTTCGACAAATGCCCGGGGAAGCTCTTTCATGATTTTTGGTCTTTCTTTATTTTTTTCGGTGTAAATAAGTTTTTCTGTGAATTTTCTAGATGTCCGAAAAGAGCGGGAATGGTCGGGAAGGATTATCCGCCAGTCCTTTGTTATAAAAATATTACCCGAATGCCGGTCTTCATTGGCAATTAAATTATCAAAAGCCCACCGTAAGTATGTGGCCTTATTATATAAGTCAATTTTGTAAGAAGGAACTTTGATTTTTTTTTCATTTTTCTCCGTAGCTTTCATCCAATACTCTGCGTAGAGCTGGCAGGAACCACGATTCCCTTGAAATCTCCTTTCCACAGTGGGAGAAACCATGTTCAGGCCCAAATATTTGTCTAATCTGTAAGCAGCGATTTCCCATTTCCAGTTTTCAAGAGATCCCTTACTCCTGCCTTCAACATCTTTCCACAATGCATTTCTTTTGATACCGTCTTTTTCCAGGGTCAATGTCCACGGTTCAGTGACGGCTTCTCGACTCTTCTGCTGGTAGAAACTCACAACTTTCGCATCCTTGAGGAACTCCTCCCATTTGGATCTTTCTGCCAGCTCTTCCTGAGTGAACTGGGCTATTGATAAAAAGTGAACGCCCAGAAAAACAATGAAGAAAAAAGGGATAATAATTCTGTTTCTCATTTTCTTCCCTCCTTGGGGATTGAAAATTGCTTAGTTAATCAAGCTTCCCAGGATTCCTCAATCAACATATGTGAACTATATATATTTTGTTATTAAAATATCAAGGCAATTTTTTCAATCCAGCCAGCCTCTTTCTCGCATCCTCCACCTCGGCAATACCGGGATCAGCGTTTTCCCAGGATGTCAGCAGTTGAAAATTGGGTGCTTCCTCAGGGAACTGTTGTTACTTGATCAAAAATGTCCTCCAAGTTATTATTTTCAAGCTAGTTTAAAACAACTATATGGTTGGGAACATGTCAAAACACTCGTGAACAACTCCTATATGCAGCAGCTGAGCAGAGAAGCGAGTATTTCTAGATGACGGAAATTGTTTGTTCCATTGTTTGTTCCATTGTTTGTTCCATAATTGAGGGGGGAATCTGTGTCATTTTTAGCATATATTTGGCACATGGGGATAAGTCTACAGTCATTTAAATTTGACTCTTTTCTCATTCCTTGTTATTCTTTTACCAATCTAGGGAAGAGGGAAAATAGTGACTATTAAATGTCCTAAATGCCAATCCGACAATCCTGATACCCAGCAATTTTGTGGTGAATGTGGAACCCAAATATTCCCTCCAGAAGATATCAGTGTTTCCCGTACAAAAACCATACAAACACCCAAGGAAAAATTAACCTCAGAGAAACCCTTTGCCGGTAAATACCGGATACTAGAAGAGGTCGGAAGAGGAGGCATGGGTATTGTCTACAAAGCCGAGGATACTAAGCTCAAACGCACCGTTGCACTCAAGTTTCTGCCATCTGAGATAACTCACATCCCAGAGATAAAAGAGCGATTTATACGGGAGGCACAGGCTGCTGCAGCATTGGATCATCCCAACATATGTACTATCTATGAAGTTGATGAAGCTGAGGAGAAAACATTTATTTCGATGGCTTACGTTAAAGGTGAGAGTTTAAAGGAAAAAATCGAGAAAGGCCCGCTGAAACTGGATGAAGCGCTGGAGATTGCAATACAGGTTGCTGCGGGTTTGGAAGAAGCGCATAAGAAAAGAGTTGTTCACAGGGACATCAAGAGCGCCAACATCATGGTGACCGATAAAGCTCAGGTGAAAATTATGGATTTTGGTATAGCCAAGGTTGCAGGAAAACCCACGATTACTAAAGAAGGAACATCTATGGGTACGATAGCCTACATGTCGCCAGAACAGGCCCAGGGTGAAACCGTGGACCACCACACAGACATATGGTCCTTTGGCGTGATGCTGTATGAGATGGTCACCGGGCAGCTTCCCTTTAAAGGAGATCATGAGCAGGGGGTGGTGTATTCCATTTTGAATGAAGAACAAGAGCCAATGACCGGCTTACGAACCGGAGTGCCGATGGAATTGGAACGGATTGTGAACAAAGCTATGGTTAAAAACGCTGAAGAACGCTACCAGCATGTTGAGGAAATGATGATTGATTTACGATCGGTTGCAAAGGGACTCGAAGCTGAAACATCCAAAGCAAGGTTAGCAAAAGCAGCAAGACAGGAGACAGGAGTCTCTTTTTTTAAGGATTTACTCCAAAGACGCGTTCCTCAAATTCTGGGGATCTATTTTGCAGGACATCTGGGAATAATAATATTTATGGAGTGGTTGGTACACCGCTATCCAGTGTCACCATATCTGCCAGGATTTTGTTTAGTAGCGTTATTTTCAATAATTCCCACTATTCTACTTCTGGCATACTTCCATGGAAAAAGTGGCCATTATCAATGGGGGAGGGCTGAAAAAATAGGCATACCGGTAAATCTTTTGGTCTCCGCTGTACTTCTTTTCGTCCTATTTCAGGGCAAAGACCTGGGAGCGACTACAAAAACCGTATCCTATACGGATGAAGAAGGCCAAATGATTGAACGTGTAATACCCAAAAACGAGTTCCGTAAAAATATTGTAATCTTTTTCTTTGAGAATGAAACGGACGATTCCACGTTAAACTGGTTACAGTATGCAATCCCGAATATGTTGAACTATGATCTATCTCAGGATCTTTATTTTGCTACCTATGAGGGATTCGAGGATAAGCTAAAGAGAGCAGGATATCAGGAAGGAATCGGAGCACCTTTGACACTAAAGAAAAAAATTGCAGATGATTGGCACCTCAATTATTTCGTCACAGGGTCTTTTCTAAAGCAAAACGATGTGATGACGATAAAAACGATACTTTATAAAACGAAAAATACTAAACCCATCACAGAAAATTCATTTTCCGGAACGGATATCTTTGAATTGGTCGACTCAATGTCTGATAAATTAAAGCACGATTTAAAAATACCCAAATACCATATAGAAGAGACAGAGGATCTGCCTGTGTCTGAGAGGCTAACAAAATCAATGTCTGCCGTCAGGAACCTTTTTATTGCTGATTATGAGATTTGGCACAATAACGATTACAAAGCCGCATTGAAACATCTTGAAAATGCTATCAAGGAAGATCCGACTTTTGCATACGCACACCTTTATTTATGGGCTGTCTACTCAGCGCTCACACAATTTAGTAAGTCTCAGAGAGCGTTGCGTGCTGCGATGAAATATAGAGATAAACTTCCGGAAAAGTTACAATTCCAGCTTAAGAACATTTTCCTAATTCGTGGGAAAGGAGTATTTAAAACGGATATACACTTTGTAGAGGTATTCGAAAATGCCAAGAACTGGGTTCAGATATACCCGGAGGCATTAGAGGGACACCAAATACTTGCAAACATCTACACATTAAGAAATAAGCCTGATGAGGCTATTTCAGAGTATAAGCGCATGCTTGAACTTGACCCAGAGAAATATAATTATCTTCAAGATATCGGCTTTCTTTATAGACAAAAAGGTGAATTTGAAGAGGCTCTGAAATACTACAACCAGTATGCGAACCGCTTTCCTAACGATTACACATCATTTACAGCCTTGGGTGGATTATACAGAACCATGGGGGATTTTGAACAGGCAAAAACCTATTACAAAAAAGCACGCCTTATTGAACCGGAAAAAATCTCTATCCTTACAGCATTAGCAAATATTGAAATCGCCTTTGGGAATTTCGAGCAAGCTTTGGAGTTATACCAGGATATGCTTAAAATCGCTGAGACGCCACAAGACCGGAGGATTGTGTATTCATGGCAATCGAATTTCTATAGATGTAGGGGACAAATTGGAAAAGCTCTTGAATATTTTAATTTGAGCCTGGCTGAAATGCGAAAGTTTTTGTCTCCCGCCGAAATTGGAAGTGAAAAATTTAAATCCATAGCAACCTACGGAAGTGGGGAGCAGCTTAATCATCCTTATTACAAAATAATATCTTTTGGCTACTTTATGGTCTACCGGGTGTTATGGGACGAAGATCCTGATAAAGCCGACCGGGCTCAGAGAGCACTTGATGGATTTATTAAACCATTCACAGCGGAGAGATATCAATACTTATCATTCATGGCTCAGGGTAGTATACATCAATTAAAAAAGGAATTTTCTCAGGCAATTGAAAGCTACCTGAAAGCATACGAGCTTTCACCGCCAGAGTATAAGCTAGTTATTCATATAGCGTTAGGTGAGAACTACAGGGAACTAGGTGAGTTTGAGAAAGCAGAAGAATATCTGCAGAAGACTATCAAGATTTTACCTTTTGAACCATTATCCCATTACGAAATCGCATTGGTTTATTGGGATATGGGTAAAAAGGAAAAAGCTCTGGAGCATTTGAAAAAAGCCCTGGACGTCTGGGAAGAAGCAGATCCGGAGTATAAACCCGCAAAAAAAGCCAGAGATAAACTAGCAGAGTGGGAAAAAAAATAAAGTAAAGAGGAGGAAATTGTGAAAAAAATCCTATCGTTTTGTCTTTTGAGCTTTTTTCTATTAAGTTTATTGACCTCTCCAGGATACAGCCAGAAAGCCTCTGACATCCTGGACAAAATGATCGACGCTCAAGGTGGGAAGAAAGTCTTGGGAAGTATCAAAGACACGACCATCTCCGGATCCTTGGAAATGATTGCGGTGGGTGCGAGTGGCTCGGTGACTATTTACCATAAAGAACCCAACAAAGTGCGCATGGATATGGAGATGATGGGGATGGTAATAACAGTAGCTTTTGATGGAGAAACAGCGTGGATGATTAACCCTCAGACAGGCAGTACTGAAGAAATGTCTGGAAAAGATGCAGAAGATATGAAAAGGGATGTTTATGACTTTGGATATTCTGCCCTTCTTTACCCTGAAAAATACAGCATTACTTATGCCTATAAGGGTAAGGAGAAAATTGAGGGCAAGGACTATTTCGTTTTAGAGCAGATCTTTTCTGACGGCCATAAAAAAACTCTATATATTGATTCTAAAACTTATCTTACCTTTAAAATCAAAGATATTACTTTGAACGACTCGGGTGTTGAAGTTGAAGAGGAAGAGTTCAGGTCTGATTACAAAAAGGTTGATGGGGTAATGTTTCCTCACTCCATTACGAGTTTTGAAGATGGTGGGGAAGCTGCAAAAGTCACCGTTACGAATGTAAAATTCAACACAGGTCTGGAAAATTCTTTATTTGAGATGAGTAAGTAACCCCCCCCGCACTGAATTATGGAGCCAAAGCCATAGAGCACTACGAGAAATTCCTCGAACTCTGGAAGGACGCTGACCCTGGGATTGCTGAGGTAGAGGATGCGAAGAAGAGGGTGGGTGGGTTGAAGAACCAAATCCCCCTTAAGCCCTGGCTTCGCGATTCTGAAAAAGGCAGCATTGAATCATGAATATTATCTAATCAACAGGCACAAGTTTACCGAATATGTATTCTATTACTGTTGCGATAATTAAAGCTACAACTAAGGCTAAAATTAAAATTCCCCAGGTGGTTTTGAAAATAATGCCTGCTACAAAGCCAAGGCAGACAAAAAATAAAATTATAATTTTAGCAAGTTTCTCCTTCGATTTTTTGTTGCATTCAGGACATGTAAAAGTCCTAAGACCTCCTAATAACCAGACTTTAAAAAACGGTATGCTGTTTTTATTACAATGCGGACAAACCATAAAATCACCTCCTGTGATTCAATTTCATATCTTTACTGATTTACGAGTTTTTTTATATGCTATCGAAATTTCAGCTAAAATACTATAGAAATATGATTGAGATAAAGCTTATTATATATTGAGCCAAATGAAAGACAAATCCCCTAAAGTCCTGGCTTCCCGAAATTGAAAAGGACACTATATAAACAGAGGACGTAAGTAAAACCTCGTTATGAATCAACGGTTAGGGATAAGGGAAATTTTCAGAAAAGGAGGATAGAACATGAAAATATTTCCAGAACCAATCTTATGGAAGGACCCAATCGGGTGGGCACAAAGAGCGGCTGGAATCAAACTCAATTTTTGGTTATTTACTTTTTGTAATGTATTGGCTGGAGCTTCGACAGTATATCTATTTATAATAGGGCGTCTCTCACTATATTTTGTTTTAATGATAGTTGTTGTTTTTATAATCCTTCAACCATTTTATTATTTGTATGCCCTAAGAAAGGTTGTATTAGAGTTGAAAAAACGTGATAAGACTCCCGAGGGCACAGCCGAAAAGGAAGTTTTTATCCCTCCACTATCAGATTAATTTAGCTCTATCCTGATTACTTTGTATTGGCTATTGAAATATCCTCTCTATTCCGCTTAAAATTATAAAGTTGCACTTCTGGAGTGTTAAAATATAAAAACAAACCAGAAAATACAGCATAAAACCTGTCAAAGAAGGAGAATTTCCGCATAGACTTATTAAAAAGAAATAAGCTAATGTGGTAATACAATTGGCTGAGAAGGAGTAAAAATGAAAAATAAAAAAATTCATGCCTTTTTTTTCATAACTCTGCTGCTGATCTTTTTCGCTTTCCCAGCTTCAACGATAACTCAGGAAGCCGAGAAAATAGTTAACGAGTTATCCATAACTTCATGGCTCGTGCTCGAGTCTTTTGCCACTCCCCTGCCAACTTTCCATAAAGATAATAAAAACGGGTTTTCTATTAAAGACCTGCTCGAATTTGAAGAGTTTGACATCTCCCGTCTTTTGCCAAAAGCAAACAAACCCTTCAAGCTGCATGATGGGACTTCAGCCAAATGGAAAACAGTCGAAGCAGGAAAAAGGGGGATCAAGTTCACTGAAATACCCTCCGGCCCCGCCACTGCTTACCTCGGAGTTTATCTTGATGTCTCAAGGTGGACAAAAGCAGAAGTTACTCTCACAAGCCCACAGTTATTTAAAGCCTACCTTGACGGCAAAGTTTTCGCCACCAAAGATAAATCTGATAAAACTCAAGAAGGAAAGACTCCAACCGAAGGAACAAAAAAATCCACTGATATAATTTTAGAAACAGGTAAACACCTGCTCCTTGTTAAAACTTTATACGACCCGGAATCTTCATCTGACTGGACAATCCAGGCAAAGATTGCACGGGATGAAAAATTCGCATCCCCTGTTCCAGCGCTCACCCTTTCCTCTGAACAAAAGATGACAATCAAACATCTCCTTGACGGCCCGAAGGTAACAGGCGCTTCCATTTCTCCTGACGGGATACTCGCTGCCCTAACCAAAAGGCAGACTCTTCCTCCCAGCAATAATTCGGAAGCTTGGGTGGAACTGTACGAGGTTGAAGGCGGCCGTTTGATTCAGACTTTCCGGGGAGACATGGCTATATCAAGGGTTAACTGGGCACCTGAGGGGAAAAGATTCTCCTATACAGCCTACAGTGAATCCAGGGGAACAATCTGGATAGTTGACCTGGAAGCAGGTACTTCTTTCCCTCTCCTCAAAAACGTTCAGGACTTAGGAGGTCACACCTGGGCTCCTGACGGAAGTTTTATCATATACTCGATCACAGAGAAAGGGGAACCTGATAGAAAAGGAGTAAAAAGATTCCAGAACATGGCTGACCGTCAGCCCGGCTGGCGAGACCGCAGTTATCTATATAAAATAACCGTGCCCGATGGAGTCCGGCAGAGGCTAACAACGGGAAAACTCTCAACATACCTCAACAGTATCAGCCCAGACGGGAAAAAGCTTCTGTTCACCCGCTTGATCGAAGATTATTCCGAGCGCCCCTATTCAATAACCGAGCTTTACTTTCTTGACCTCACAACACTAAAAGCTGAGAGGCTGTGGAAAGGAAAATGGTTTAGAAACGCATCGTGGGGACCAAAAGGGAAAAAGCTTCTTGTCCTGGGAGGCCCTTCCACATTTGGAGACGCCGGAGTTAATGTAACAAACGGTACCATCCCCAACGAATACGACACCCAGGCTTTTCTGTTCGATCTGGCCAGCAAAAAGGTCGATCCCATTTCCAAATCCTTTAATCCAACTATAGATCAGGCTTACTGGAGCCAGCTCAAAGACAATATTTACTTTACTGCCACAAACCGCACTTACAACCACTTCTTCATTTATGACATGAAGAAAAAAATATTTTCCCGCATAGATTGTGGCGCTGAGGTTATCGGGCAAATAGACATAGCCGATAAAAAACCCTTAGCTGTTTATATTGGTTCAAGCGCAGCATCACCTCCTAAAGCCTACGTTTTAAATATTCAAAAAAGGACATGGGAGGTTCTCCATGACCCTGGAAAAGAGGATTATGCAGAAGTCAAGTTCGGGGAGATCAAGCGCTGGACATTCAAGAACGAGAGAGGCCGCCAAATCGAAGGCAGGATCTATTTTCCTCCGGATTTTAACCCGGCTAAAAAATACCCATGCATTGTTTATTATTACGGAGGAACATCTCCTGTCACCCGAGATTTTGGCGGACGCTATCCATTTAACCTCTATACGGCACAGGGCTATGTGGTTTATGTGCTCCAACCGAGCGGAGCTATAGGATTCGGACAAGAGTTCTCCGCCCTCCATGTCAACGACTGGGGCCTTATTGTCGCAGACGAAATTATAAACGGAGTAAAAAAGTTTCTGAATGCCCATCCTTTTGTTGACCACAAGCGAGTAGGCTGCATGGGCGCTTCCTACGGGGGCTTCATGACCATGCTCCTCCTTACCCGCACCAACATCTTTTGCGCAGCAATCGCCCATGCCGGTATAAGCTCGATTTCCAGCTACTGGGGCGAAGGATACTGGGGATACTCTTACAGTGCCATTGCCACTGCCAACAGCTTCCCCTGGAACCGGAAAGACATCTACGTAAGCCAGAGTGCTCTCTTCCATGCGGATAAAATCTCAACTCCCCTGCTGCTTCTACACGGCTCTGTGGATACAAATGTACCACCCGGAGAAAGCACACAGCTTTTTACAGCCTTAAAACTCCTTGGCAGGGATGTGGAATATATACAGATCTTAGACCAGAACCACCACATTATGACTTACAACAAAAGGATAACCTGGACTAAAACAATCCTGGCCTGGTTCGACAAATGGCTTAAAAGTCAGGGTGAGTGGTGGGTCACTCTCTACCCCAATCTATAAACAAAAAAGTAAAAAAAGGGACAGGCCCCATTAATTAAATTCAAGTTAAAAAACAGACAAAGAATCAGCATTAGAAAAAAATGAACTGTCCCAATCAATTTGGAACTTGATTATTCTGTAGAGATTTGATTTATTAAATCCATCATTTGATAATACTATTGGAATTTACTCTATTTCATAGATGCGGGCTTGATTATTCTGTAGGGGTTTGATTTATCAAACCCATCATTTCAATTGAGAAAAATAGAACCGTCCCCTTTTTTAGAAGCGTCCCCTTTTTTAGGAAATGTCCCCATTCTACACATTCTACTGTCTTCTTTTTTACTTTAGGGAACATTCCACTTTTCCTTTAAAAGGTTTGAGTTTTGATTTTTTTTAGGATATGATTTCAGAACAAAATGAACGAGCTGAAATGTGCTGAATGCAAGCCTAAACACTGTACTCAAGAAATAAAAGACGAATCCATCCTTCCTCCTTTCTGCCCTATTAAAAATTTCAAAAGCTTAATCGAAGAAGTAAAAACAAGGTACCAAGCCCAGGATATCCAGAATTTCTTTAAACAAGCCGCCCTGACAGAGAAAGAGGCTTATGACGAAAAAGCTGCAAGGGAAGAAGGAAGAATAGTTCCTGTTAGACCGAGGATAAAGGAAATTGCCGAGTTCTCAAAAAAAATCGGTGCCAAAAGAATCGG
>JADHWO010000069.1 GCA_016783445.1 Candidatus Aminicenantota bacterium | reverse complement strand
GTTATTTCTGGTTCTTAACAGGATAAAATGACAATGAAAAATTGGGCTTCTAACTTGTTGAAAATATTATAATAAGATAGTGGGTAAGATAATAATTATTCTATACCTGATGAATCTGAGCTGATGATCGGCCGGAAAGTCGATGCAGCCCGCTTGGCATTCCATTTGATCTCTGCTTTTCCTGGACTGTCCTCCATTTTCAAGACACCTTGCATAATATGACCTTGTACTCTTCCTTCAAAGTGCAGGTTTTCTGTGTGTCCTTCGAGTTTTCTCTCCATGGTAAACTGCAACATATTTCCTTTTATTTTCTCATCCTTGATGAAAATTCGGATTGAATAAGTGCCTTCAAATGCTTCCCCTTTGACCCGCTGAAACTCTTGGTCAAACTTCAGTGTAAACTCGTTTTTCCCAGAAATGTCTGGTATTGTCAACTTCCAGGTCCCTGTCACATTTCCTGGAATGACCCAAAAATACACTGTAGGCGAATTCCAATAATCTAATGTGTACTCATCCCAAAAATCTACTCTTGGCTCATCCCGATAATCTCCTGTTTTTACAGAGGAAGAAGCATCCGGTTCCCAATTCCCCATGTTGAATTCGTGAGAAACAACCCGTGTGCCTGGATTCAGTTCCTTAAAAAGCTTAGGCCGCAGCCTGAGGTTGACTTCCGAAAGCAGATAGAGAGTCACTACGGTTGCCTCACTGATATCCGCTTCGAAAAGATCCCTTTGAATAAACTGAACTTTGTCTGACTCTCCTGCCTCGATTGCGTTTTGCCGACTTTCCCTTATGCGTTCAGGATCGATATCTATCCCTACACCCCGACAGCCAAACTTACTTGCTGCTGTGATAACGATTCGTCCATCCCCGCACCCGAGATCATAGACCACATCATCTTTGCTCACTTGCGCCATTTTGAGCATTTCCAATACGACTTTATCCGGTGTAGGAACAAAAGGCACCTCAGGCTCTTTCTGTTGTGCTGCGGCTCCACTCAAGAAGATAAATGCCATTGCAGCGAACAAGCTGAACAAAGATTTCTTTAAACATCTTTTTTTCTCTTCCATGTGAGACGCTCCTCTACTATCAGTTTTCACATATTTTTTAAAATCCATTTAGCGGGATTCATCTAATTCCCTATGGTTAATATTTTTACAGGATAATCATTACTCGGAAAATAGTCAATTTAAAGCTCAGTATCTGCTTTGATTTTATTATGCGTATATTGAGAGCCGATTATCTCAATCGTCCTGGGTCAATGGAAAGCGCCTATCTTGACCGCATGCCTTCCTTTTACTCATCTCCTGTCTGAATCTGAGCTGTCTGAGGGGATTAGTGTAAAAAAGGAATTGCCAAATATATCATTCTGCTCTACATTATAGCTTCGAGTATGAGAGCACATCAGTGGACACCTATAAACGGATTCATCTCATCAATTTCATCAGGAAGTTTACTTCCAACTCGATCTTCTTCCTGATCCCCCTCCACTTTATACAAATCGGATTCCCTGGATGGCAGATCGGATTCATCATGGCCTGCTATGCAGCAGCCCCGCTAATCTTCTCATTCCCCGCAGGCTGGGTCAATGACCGATTCTCCATCAAAAGAGCTGTTCAAGTTGCTGTCCTGTTAATGGGTCTGTCTATTCTTCTAATTAGCTGTACGAAAATCTTCATCTTGATGGCTTTAATCTTCCTGTTTCTTGGAATCGCCAACAACATTCTGGATGTCTCTGCCAACAATTATTTCTTCAAAGACCAGAGAGAAATGGACCAGAATAAAAAATTCGGTCTCTTGTCATTCTGGCTTGCACTGGGCATAGCAGCAGGAACATTTTTCGGGGGAATGCTCACTCACTATGTGAATTTCAAGGCCTTGTTTTACATCTATGCTCTTATGCTTTTCAGCATCTTCTTTCTCACTTTCAAAATCGATGAGGAACAGACATATCGCGTGTCCATCAGGGAGTACAAGCTCAGCTTCATTAACCGAAAAACAATCCTTTTTGCTGTAATCATACTGATACTCACTCTCCATTGGGGGGCAGAAGGCACAGTCTACAGCCCCTTCTTGAAAGAATATTTTGGTCTGAACAACCTGCAGGTCTCGTTATACATTTCGCTTCCTCTATTTATGATGGCTCTTTCCGCGTTTCTCTTCAGTTCTTTGAAATATGACCTGCGCAAGAACAAGCGGCTTTTCCTTATTGCCATGTTCGCCTCCGGGCTGGGCCTTATCCTGATGGTTAACAAGAATATCTATTTGTCCTTTCTCTTCCGCGTACTCCATGAACTTGGGGATGGGTTTATAGGAGCTGCGGTCGTCCTATATATGTCCAGACTCTTTGAGAAAAAGAACATCGGAGGAAGTTCCGGGATTTTAATGATGATTATGACCTGCGGTCATATCATAGGAGCTCTCGCATTTTCCTTTCTCGGCTTTCATGTAGGCCTCCATCTTCCGTTTATCGTGGCCGGATGTCTGCTCATTCTCAACGCATTTTATGGGAATTACGTATTCCGGGTTGAAAATTATTAATGAGCATTATTTCATTTTTTATTGCATCCGGGACATCCTTCTTTATTAAAGCATCCCGGATCTTTAACATCTCATATATCTGAAACGAATTTCCTTCTATCTTTCCTATCGGATCAAGTTTATCATCTGTTTCTCGATAATGACGAATAAGGTGCTCAGTCGATTGATTACGCCTCTTCAAAAGATACTGTTTTAAAGGGATCGAATAGATAGAAGAAAAATACCCTGTCACAGCAAATTCTCGCAAACCCACACTTCGGATTGCCACAGTCCAAATACTTATCCACAACTTCCTGGAATAAAAGAATAGAATTTGTATTTTTTTAAATTCCTCAAAGCCACTTTCAGGTAGTTTCTAAACATCTTCCAATTTCAATGGAATCAGGCTTTCATAAGTTTTATAACTTGAATTTTTGGTGTTCGGAGCCAGGCTTGCCCTGGTGAAGATTAAAATAAATACCACGCTTTTTGTCATAGATTCGTCCTTAATTTTCTATCATAAGTCGAGACTCGGTTTATTTTATATGAATAATCAATAATCGAAAAGTAGCTATTGAGTCTCTAATATTTTATTCAAATTGACAGGATACTTTTTAAAGGATCACTTGCGCCAGAAATAAGTGACCTTGACCATCAATGTCCGGTTGATGATCTCATTATTCCCCGGCCCGATCAGTCGTCCATCATTGTAAACCAGATAGAGATTGCATGCGGGGGAATAGATCCATCGCAACAGAATGTCGCTGACTATCTTTTCCTTCCCTGCGTTGTAATATTTATCGTCGTTCCACTGCACATAGGCTTTTAAATACAGCTCCGTAGAAAAAAAGTAGAGCATGCGAAGTCCAAATGTATTCGTGTGAAAACTCCCCTCAGGGAGATCAACATAGTTATGATTGTAGTCCACCTCCATCCTGAGCCGTCGGATGCGGGTAATGGTACTGTTGAGACTGAATCTCATTTGATGACCGGTATAATAACTCCCATAATCAATATCAATCCCACTTGCAATGGTGCGGCTCTTATCGCTTTCCGCGCCGATGGAGTACATGTAGCCGGTGTGTGTTCCTTTAGGGATGAGGAAGCCTTCACGCACCTCCCAATCATAGTCGATAAACTCGCTTTCCCGCTGAATATTGATGCTGAAGCGCGAGCTGTTTTGAAGTTCGATTGAAAATGATGCCTCTATCGCACTGTCTAACATCCTGTTGTCATGGTCAGAACGATAGCTCCCCTCCAATTGATAACTGAACTGTCGGATAACCGACGATTCTTTGGGTCGCGGAGAGTATTCAATAGAAGCGCTACTGAGACGGAAATCCGTGCGACGGATAAATCCTATTTCCGGGTTGAAATGGGCTCCTACATCCTGGTATGATGCCGAGGCCTGCCAAAGGTCGCTATTGTATCCCAGATTGAGTTTGCCTGCAAGGTTCTGCTTGCTCATATTGATGATTTGTCCATCATCCGTTTCTTCAGGTCCAAAGGTCGCTGCGAGATAACCCGAAATGGTGAAGTAAAGACTCAGAGGAAGGTAGCCATCGAATCCCAGAGAACGATTGAAGTAGGAGGAATGCAGCTCTTCCTTGTTCAGGAACATTATACCTATTGTACCCCGCTGTAGAATATCGCGCCGTAAACGCACTACAGTAAAGTTTGTGGAATTGACATTGGTCGTCTCATCCTCTTCTTGAATGGCGACATCATCCGTTAGGATATTCATTATACCGACTTGATATTTGCCTATCTTTCCCACCATTTTGGCGCCGCCGAGTATCCGTGCTTCATGACCATCGACAAGCCCAAGTCGACGGCTATAATAAAGATCCATATCAGAACCTCCTCCGTGCCAGCTGCCCCTCCCAGTGCCGCCGAATGAGAAGAGCTCCGCACCCTCAAGAAAAAATTCTCGTTTTTCAGGATAATAAAGAGAGAAACGCGTCAGGTTGACCTGTTCCTGGTCTGCCTCCACCTGGGCAAAATCTGTGTTTAATGTGAGGTCTAAAGCCAGATTTGCTGTAAGCGCCACTTTTGCATCCAGCCCAATATCGCCCAGACGGTCCGTGGTAAAATTTGTGTTTTGGTCGTTTTCCATACCTCCCAAAAAGTAAGGCCTCAGTTCCAGATTACCCCCCATTTTTGCATCAGCTATGCCGTGGAGCGACCCGGCTTCGGAGAGACGGAATAATCCTGCCCCTCTTCCAAAATCACGCGGGATGAGTTGCCAGTAGACATGTTCGTTGTTCCGTCGAATCATCCGCGCGAAGTTGATACCCCACACAGAGGAGCCCTGCTCTTCGAACCGCAGTGTTTTCCAGGGGATAGCGATTTCAACAAACCAGCCATCATCTGTGATCTTTGCTTTGCATAACCAAACACCATCCCAGGCAGGGTTGTAGTCTCGGCCTTCGTTGGCCAGTACCGCTTCACGTTTAACCCCATGGGGATTGGTTATGAAATAATACCCAGTCCGGTGGTCGTGATAGGTATCCAGCACCAATTCAAAATAGTCATCATCATCGACAATGGCATCGCGCCGCATTTCTCTGGCGATAATCTTGTCCGCCTCAGAATCGTAACACTTGACACCAATGTAAAGATTCTTTTTATCATAAAGAAACCCTACTTCGGTTTTTTCGGATGCTGGCGCTCCTTCTTCTGGTTCGCGCTGTGTAAATTGCCCTTGAAATTGGGCGGTGCGCCAAGCTGGATCGTTCAACAATCCGTCAATTTTTAATGGAGTTTCCGTGCGAATGGCAGTGATGTACCGTTTGCCGTTCGTTTCGCGGAGGATCTTGTTATTCTGTGCAGAATTTTTTGAGGGATCTTCAGCCCAGACTCTACCTGCGAGAATAATAATGCATACGAAGAGAAGCGATTGGCTGAAGAAATTCCGGTAAGACATGATTAGATTCTACATCATCCAGAGCACACAGTATTCTACCGCGTATTTTTTCATTACAGTTGCGCCAAGTGGAAAGCTTTGGGAGCGGAAGCTATTTCAATTCTTCTCCCGTCATCGGGTCCTTGAGCTTGACCCTGTGGATCTTTCCCAGATTATCCAGTGGGCCGGGCCATTTGTCCCCGCCCTTGTTGCACGGCTCGAAGTCCCCGACAATCATGATGACGGTTTTGTCCGGATGGATATACTTGTTGGCGACTTTTTGGACCGTTGCCTTGGTCACGGCTCTGATCTTATCTCTATAGGTCTTATAGTAATCCATCGGTTTGCCTGTCATCTCGAGGTCCGCGAACGTGGACATCGTGGCCTGGGGGGATTCGAAAGTATTAGAAAAGCTCTCCAGATAGTAGTTAACCGCAGTCTCCATCTCGGCGTCTGAAACGGGCTCCTTCCGGATCCGGTCTAACTCGTTCATTATCAACAAGATCGCATAGCCGACCGTGGAAGACTTAGTCTGGACGTAACCGGAGAACGTTCCCGGATATCCCCAACGGTATCTGAACCGGCTGCCCGTGTTGTAGGCCAGCCCCTCGTCCGACCGGACTTTCATCGTGATGCGGGACGTGAAGCTTCCCCCTCCGAGGATGAAGTTCATGACCTGAACAGCGAAGTAGTCGGGGTTTATGTCCTCGATTCCCAAATGTCCGAGACTGACGTAGCCCTGGCTGATCCTCTGCTGGATGAAATAGACGCCCGGCTCAGGCTGAGGGAACTTCTTGGAGAACGACGGGATGCTGACTTTCTTATTCTTCCAGCCGGCGATGGACCTGTTGATCTTGGCTTTGAGCTCGGATTTATCAAAATCACCCGAGGCGGCCAGGATGATATTCTTAGGGAAGAAATACTGCGTATGAATCGCTTTCAGGTCCGCTCTGTTAATGCTTTCATAGGTTGTTTTGTTCGGCTGCCAAGTCAACGGATGGTCGCCGTAGAGTACACGCTCGTACTCGCGGCTCAACACTCCACTCGGCCGGTCGTTAATCTGCCGGAGCCGCTGGATGAGCTGGACCTTAGCTAGATTCAGTGGGGCTTCCCTGAATTCCGGGTTCATCAGAACGTCGAAAAAGAGGTCGAGGCCCTCATCGAGGTCTTTGCTCAGGACTGAGAGGGACAGCGTTGAGGTCCGCTCACCGGTTCTGAAGCCCAGCGAGCCCCCAAGGAATTCGATTCTCTCTTTGATGACGGTTCCTTCCTTGGTTTTGGTGCCTCCATCGATTAGTGTTGCACTAATAACGGAATCGAGACCCTGCTTATCTTTGGGAACATACAGGCCACCGAAGTCGATGATCGCAGATATGTTGAATAGCGGCAGGCTGTGGTCCTCCTGGATGTAGCCGCGCACGTCGTTTGCGAATTCTGTACGGAAGTCTTTGGGATTGGGGGGATCATATTTAAGCAGAGGAAATTTCAGGTCAGAGGGCTTCTGGACTTGAGTAAGCCCCAGTGAAATACATAGGAAACCAATTGCAATCAGTATGATAAGTTTCTTTTTCATTATCATCCTCCTTCCTTAGCGCCCACGCTTCCGCCTGTAGATGGCCGTGAGGCTGTTGTCTTTGACAAAGTACTTCGCGGTAACGCGTTTGATGTCGTCGTTGGTCACCTTCTTCATATCGTCAAGGTCGGTGAGAATCGAGCGCCAGCCCTGGTTGAGTTCGGCCCCTCCAACTCTCCTTGCGAGGCTCATCGTGCTTGCGAGGCTTCTGATGAACATGGCTTCAAAGCGGTTCTTGGCCTTCTGGATCTCTTCTGGGGTCACGCCTTCTTGCTCGATCTTTTCGATTTCCGCCCAGATCTCCTTTTCCAAATCTTCAGGCTGGATATTCTTGTCGAAGCGCGGCGTGGCGTTAAATTGAAAGGCCCCGACATACCACTGTGACCGGCTGCGAGCGGAGACACTGACGGCCATTTGTTTTTCCTGGACAAGGATTTTATAGAGTCGTCCGGTTCCGCCTCCGCCTCCTCCACGGAAACGTCCTCGACCGCCACCGCCGCCCGAACCCAGAACATCGGCCAGAACTGAGAGCGGGAACACGTCAGGATGGCCTTGCTGCGGCGTGTGAAACATCATCTGCAAACTAGTCGGTGCAGGGCCTTCGCCGTATACCCTTTTTTCGGAGTACTGCGGAGGCTCATACGTCCGGATGGGTTCCACGTCCGGTCCCTTCGGGACACGTCCGAAATATTTCTCGGCCATCTGGATGATGTTCTGGGGATCGAGATCACCGACATAGATGGCAACGGCATTATTGGGCACGTAATAGCGGTTGTGAAAATGGATGAGGTCGGCCTTGGTGACTTTCCGCAGGTCGTCCATCCAGCCAAGGACGCTCCATTGATAGGGTGACGCTGCATAGAAAGCGGCGCTGACCTGTTCGTTGAATAAGAAACCCGGCCTGTTCTCGCTCAGGCGTCGCTCCTCCATGACAACGTCCTTTTCGGAGTAAAACTCCCGGAAGTAGGCGTTCAGCATCCGGTCGGACTCGAGCAGCATCTGGAGCTCGACTTTATTGGATGGGAGCGTCACGTAATACCCCGTGGTCTCATTTCCGGTCGAAGCATTGAGACCCGTGCCGCCGTTCTTCATGTACAGGGTCCAGAGGTCGTCCTTGATGATATACTGCTTTTCAGCTTTGACCAGCTCGTCGTATTCCTTCTGCCACGGGGCGATCTTTTCTTCGTCACCGCCGCTGGCCTTCCAGAATTTCTCCCGGTAGATTTTGTCCACGAGCTCATCAATCTTCTTGTTGATGGCGTCGTCTTTTTCAAAATCTGTGACACCCATCATTTCGGTCCCCTTGAACATCATGTGTTCATGGAGGTGAGCAAGGCCAGTGATGCCCGGACGCTCGTTGATCGAGCCGACTTTGTAATAGATGTGGCATACGACGCGCGGAACGCCAGACTTTTGAATCATCAGGATTTTCAATCCATTGGAAAGCACGTGTTCCTTAACGCCGAGCTCAATCTCAGCGGCGACGATCAGCGAGGCGAACGTAAGCAGTGTGAATAGAAGGATAAGGGTGCGTTTCATACGGTTTACCTCCTTTTTTTATTGGGGCAAGGCTTACGCTTCTGACCGTAAGGTATAACCTACAGTCTGACTGTAATATGTGTAAACCTTTCCCTTGAAATAAGATTTTTACCCATTCCCACGGAAAAGTCAATTCTAATGACTTTTATACTGGCTGGACACTTCATTGGGCGATGTGCAGCCGGAAGTTGTACTAACATTCCAATAATTTAGACGCAGAATGCGGTTCAATCTTCCAGCCCTATCAAGAAAAACTTGATAAATTTTCGAGGCCCAGGAATAAAAATCTCTCAGGGCAAAAGGCAAGAAACATCAGCAGGCTTACAGCTTTAATTCGACAAACCAAACCATTTGACTTCCTGTTCCAATAAAGGATTTTTATTTAAGCTGGATTATTCAGAAAAACTGCCGATACTTTTTTATTTGCTTGTAGCTTTCAATAACAAAACTATAGCAGTGTATACTATAATAACGATTACTAACCAGGTTAAAATTTCCAAGGGTAAAGACTTAACTATATAAGCAGCAATAAACACCCCGACGATTCCGCTAAGAGTAATTGCTAAAGAAGCTTTTCTGTTATAAGCGCCCTCATTGATGAATTTAATAGAAGCAGGAGCTAATGTGAATGCAGCAGAAGCCATCATAATCGGGAAGGCTACTCTTGGAGACATCCCAAGAATATAAACTAATGCCATACTCGGGGCATACATACCAATACCTGCAGACTGCAAGGCTCCTAGCAAAAAATTAACAATAACTGCAATTATTAATTTCCATCCAGTTAAACCTATAGCCTCACCTGTTCCTAATCCAGCAATCCACTCTAATCGACCTGAGAGCATAAAAAAAGCAGTTGTTAATAATGCAATACCCATTATCATCTGTATCTTTTTTTCAGATAATTTAGCTACAATACCTGCTCCGACAACAGCCCCAGCAACAGCAGCTATAACCATAAAAATTAAAGTTACAATCTCCACTTTAATAACTGTAATAAAAATGAAGGCTTCAACTGCAACTGGAATAGTACAAGACACATTTAATGTACCAGGTATGACTCTGTCACGAATCTGTTTAAAGCCTCTAAGTAATGCAGTCATTGGAGCAAAACTGCCAATTCCTAAAGTATCTAAGAAGTTAGTGATAAATCCGATACCTGAAGCAGCTGCAAAATTTGTGTCTTTTTCGAGGCTTCCTTTGTTAGTTGATAAATCTTTGAAGAAATATACGGCAAAGCTAAGCACCAATACCACTAAAGCACCAAGAATGCCAACAATCATTTAAAATTATTCCTTAATGATTTCTTATTTTTCCTTTTACTTCTTCACTCCGACTTTTTAGACATAAAAAAAGCCACAAACAAGAGCTAAGATTATAGAAAAAGCCATTCCCAGGGTCAAATAAGCCAGGCAGTGAGTCTCTTCTGTTCCTGTTTTTGCCATTAATAAATAAAAGGAACCCGCGGTAAACGAGCGCTGGAATATCGTATATGACCCCTATTGAGTTTTGACAGAATTCATAGTAATGCGATATAATTTCTAGAAATAATTAAATGATTATATACTTTTTTTGATAGGAAAATATATCCAAAAAAAATCCTATGGCAAAAAGAATGTCTGAGAAAACATCACTTCCAACCACAGAGCAGAAGACAAAAACCATAAAAAGCTTTCAGTACCCTGATCTGAGCTGTCCAACAGAGAGAGTTATGTTGGGCGTTAAACGAAATCAAGGTGCCACCCATGAGCTTTTCCCATTTCGAGCTGTAGCAGCAACAAAGAGCTTTCAGGAAACTGAAGGACAACCAATCGTTACCCGCCGCGCCAAAATGCTGGAAAGGATCTTAAGCGAACAACCTGTTCATATACAAGACGGAGAACTTATTGTAGGGAAAAAAACTCTCAAGCCCCGCGGATCTCCTGTTTTCCCTGAAATCAACTGCAGCTGGCTTGAGCGCGACCTTGACACTATAGCAACCCGAAACAACACACCTTTTTATGTCAGTGAAGAAACCAAAAAAGTGCTTCGTAAAGAAGTATTCCCTTACTGGCATGGCCGCCAAATATATGACCGAATAAAAGAGTCAGTCCCTGAGGAGATTTGGCGAGCAGATTCACGCGGAGTGATCTATAATTATTTCACTTCGCGTACGATCGGTCATATTACAGTCAGCTATGCCAAAGTCCTGAATAAGGGCATGGAAGGCATTAAAACTGATATTCAGGAAACTCTCTCCAGGCTCCACTCCAAAGACCCTGAATACTCCCATAAAAAGCAACTTCTTGAGGCTATATCCTTAGTCTGTGATGCTGCAGTGATGTTTGCAGGACATTACGCAGATGAAGCTCTACGCTTAGCCTCAAAAGAAAAAAACCTACAACAAAAGGAAGAGCTAGAGAGAATTGCCCGGGTCTGCAACAAAGTCCCGGCCAACCCTGCAAAAACCTTCCATGAAGCACTACAATCTTTCTGGTTTACCCAATTGGTACTTAATCTAGAAACAAATGGCCACGCCATTTCTCCCGGCAGATTTGATCAGTACATGTATCCATTCTATCGTCACAGCATCAACAAAGGCGAGCTCACAGAAGAAGAGGCTCAAGAGTTACTTGACCTCCTGTGGGTTAAACTCGACGAGATTACGATAGCCAAGGATTCAGGTGAATCTGACACCAGCAGTTCCTATCCAGAATTTCAAAACCTAAACATAGGCGGACTGACTCCCGAAGGCCAGGACGCCACAAATGAACTTTCATACATGTGTCTTACAGCATTAGAACATGTAAAGCTTCCTCAGCCACAACTCTCAGCCCAAATTAGCACAAAGACTCCTCACAAGTTTCTCCTGCGCTGCTGCGAACTCTTAAGGTACGGGATGGGTTTGCCCGCTATGTTTAACAGTGACACTATAGTTCTGGGTTTGGTAAACCGCGGCAAAAAGCTAAAAGATGCCCGCTCAGGTAGTGTTAATGGCTGCGTGTCGCCCAATTGTGACGGAAAAGACCGGATGGCTTCTTCAGGATATTTTAACCTTGTCAAATGCCTTGAACTGGCACTTAACGACGGAATAAATCCCCTCTCAGGAGAACAATTAGGCCCCAAAACAGGCGATCACAACAAGTTCTCTACTTTTGAGGATGTCACAAAAGCCTTCAAGCAGCAGGTCGGTTATTTTGTCGGATTAAAAGTGAAGTATGATAACATCATCCGTGATATTTATGCTACATACTGCCCTGTTCCATTTACTTCCGCTGTTATCGATGACTGCATTAAAAATGGGCAGGATTGGCATAATGGGGGTGCACGCTATAATCAAGCTGTTATCTCAGGCGTTGGTTTAGGAACAATTACAGATGCGTTAACAGCCATCAAAAAACATGTTTTTGATAAAAAGAATATTACGATGGCTGAGTTGAAGAAGGCATTAGACGAAGATTTCCAGGGTCACGAAATATTGCGCAATGTTCTTGTTAACAAAACTCCACGTTACGGAAACGACGACAACTATGCCGATTCCCTCGCTGCTCTTACTCAAAAAATCTTCTGCGACGAAGTGGAGCGGTACCGGGATATCCAGGGAGCAAAATATTACGTCAATCTACTGCCAACAACTGCCCATATCGCCCTCGGTAAATTGACCGGGGCTACTCCAGATGGCCGCCATGCTCACGAATGGCTCTCTGAAGGCATCTCTCCTGTCCAGGGCTTTGATAAACTCGGTCCGACAGCTGCAGCTAAGTCTGTGGGCAAGCTGGACCATGCCCGTTGTAACGGTACTTTGCTCAACATGAAGATAACTCCTCAAATCCTGAAGAACAAGGAGGATTTAAATAAGCTGGCAGGATTAATTCGTGGTTACTTCAGCCTGGGTGGACATCACATACAGTTTAATATCATCGATAAAGATACTCTGCGGGATGCACAAAAACATCCTTTTATGTACCAGAATCTACTGGTTCGCGTAGCAGGATATTCGGACTATTTTGTGCTGCTGAGCCCTGATATTCAGGAAGAAATCATCTCACGGACCGAACACTGTCTTTAAGGAATAAGGATTGTCTCCATTTTCCCTTATTTGACATACATTCTTCACTGATATACAAATTTTAAGGTGTTAATTTACGAAAAAAAATTAAAAAAGAATAAATGGAGGACATTCCATGAAAAAAATAATGTTTTCAGGGCTGATTATCTTGCTTATGGCGCCGGTTCTATACAGCCAGGAACTCACAGGTGAAGATATTATTAAAAAAGTTAACGAACTGTTCGATGTCGAATCGGGTTATGCTAAAGCAAAAATGACAATCATGACCACCTCAGGACAGAAACGAACATTTATCTATGAATCATGGAGTAAAAACAAAGGGGAGAAAAATCTTGTGCGATATCTGGAACCAAGGCGCGTTAAGGGACAGGCAACTCTGATGCTGAACAATGCCGACGATATCTGGATGTATTTCCCGCGAACACAACGTGTCCGAAAACTCGCTTCCCATGCAAAAAAACAGAAAATGCAGGGGAGTGATTTTTCTTACGAAGATATGGGGAGTGGAGATGCCTTTACAAAAGATTTTAATTCAAAAAGACTCAAAGATGAAAAAATGGAAGGGTATGACTGTTATAAATTAGAGCTAACCCGGAAACCAGACGGTGATGTTTCGTATTCCAGATTGATTATGTGGGTTATAAAAGAAAATTTTGTTCCCGTAGTCATCGATTATTATGATGAGGATGACCCTAC
>JADHWO010000068.1 GCA_016783445.1 Candidatus Aminicenantota bacterium | reverse complement strand
GCACCAGGTTGCCCAGAAATTTAAGAAAATTACTTTCCCTTTTAAATCTGAGAGAGAAATTTTGTTTCCATTGAGGTCCTCAAGAGTGAACTCCGGAGCTTGAGGATAATCATCGTTGTGTTTTGATGTTGTTTCAGCTCTCATTTGGACAAAAAATACAAGAATAATGGGAAATAATAGCCAAGTGAGTTTTTTCATATTTGTCTCCTCTATAAAAAGCTTTCCTGAGTTTTCAAACTTCACAGCCTCGACCCAGCAGGTCGGAGGAATTCATTATTATTATGATAGTAATTATAGGTTTTTTGAGTGTTTAATGCAAACCATAAATAAGGAGCTCCTGGTTGTTATTGCCGATTTGGAAATTTGAAGAAAAAACTCAGTTATAAATTGCGCTTACTTACTTCCGTTTACACACAAAAGAAGTCGCTCCCATTTTTTATCCACTTCTTCCTGGATAAAAACGATTTCTTTTTTTGTTAAATGCCGGAACCGCCCCTGTATTTTAAGATAATCGTTAATCGGCTTCTTCTCTTTTAGCTTGATGTTCAGGGTGTATTTCTCGCCCCATTCGATCTCATACAAAGGAAAAATTGCATTCTGAACAGCCATCCGTGCAAGCTTAATCGTGTCCTCAGGTTGGCTCTTCCATCCAGGAGGGCATGGAGCAAAGATATGAAGGAATTTTGTCCCTTTGATTTCCTTGGCTTTTTTAACTTTTTTGACCAGGTCTTCAGGATAGCCAATGCTTGCGGTTGCAATATAGGGAATTCGGTGGGCTGCCATGATTGCTTCCATGTCTTTTTTTGGCCTGTTCTTGAAGTGTTTGACAGGGGTAGTAGTTGTCCAGGCGCCGTATGGTGTGGCTGAACTCCTCTGGATTCCCGTGTTCATGTAGGCTTCATTGTCGTAGCAGATATATATGATATCATCGTTGCGTTCAGCAACTCCTGAAAGAGCCTGGATTCCAATGTCGAAAGTTCCGCCATCTCCAGCCCAGGCCACAACAGTTGTTTCTTTATCCCCGACCATTTCCAGCCCTGCTTTTACACCAGAAGCTGACACAGCTGCTGTTTCAAAAGCGCAGTGAAATATTGGAACATCAAGAGAGGAATAGGGGAATGGTCCATCTATAACTGACCAGCAGCAGGCAGGAATGCAAAGCGCCACTTTTTGTCCCAGAGCTTTAAGGGCAAAACGCATGGCTAATGTAGCACCACATCCCTGGCATGCCATATGGCCAGAATTCATAAGTTCCACTTCAGGGAGAGAAAGCTTCATCTTTTTTTCTTTTTTCATAGTTTCACTCCTATCCAGATAATTTCTTCTTTTGGCTTGTCTCTCTCGAGCGTATATTGTGTGATTTCTTTAAAGGTTGAAGGAGTGATATCCCTTCCTCCAAGGCCTGTGATAAAACCAAAGACGGGCAATCCATCACTATACCCATACAGGGCAGATTTGACTTCCTCAAAGAACATGCCATGGTGACCATAGGATATATTACGGTCAACTACAGCAATCTTTTTTGCTCCCTTAACAGCATTTCTGATTATCTCAAAAGGGAAAGGCCTGAAGACCTTAATCCTTAAATTTCCAGCTTTGATGCCTTCTTTACGAAGCTCATCCACAGCTATCCTTGCAGTTGAACCCATAGCTCCAGAAGTGATCAGGATTAAATCTGCATCGTCACAGCGGTGTTTTTCAACAAGCCCTAAATACCGGCCGAACATTTTTTCGTACTCTTTTCCTGTTTTTTCGATTAGAGCTGGCGCTTTTTCCATTTCTTTTTGGAGTTTGTATCTCAGTTCAAAATAGTGTTCTGGAGAGGTGAGTCCGCCAAATGCATGCGGTTCTTCCGGAGTGAGTTTGATTGAAGGATTAAATGGAGGTAAATATTCATCCACTTTCTTCTGGTCTGGGATGTCTACGACTTCATAAGTGTGGGAAAGAGTAAAAGCATCAAGAATGACCATGCTCGGGATAAGAAGCTTTTCTGAGACTTTAAATGCCTGGATAACCGTGTCCAGGACTTCCTGGTTGCTCGAACAGTAAAATTGCATCCAGCCAGTGTCTCTCTGAGAGAGGCTGTCGTTCTGGTCTGACCAAATACTCCATCCAGGAGCCATGGCCCGGTTAATGTTTCCCATAACAACTGGTAATCTTCCACCTGAAGCCCAGTGGAGGAGTTCATGCATCAGAGCCAAACCCTGGGCAGATGTTGCTGTAAACGTTCTTGCCCCAGCCAGGGAAGCTCCAAGGCAAGCTGCCATGGCTGAATGTTCGGATTCAACCTTGATAAACATTGCATCCAGGCTTTTATCGGCACACATCTCAGAGAGGAGTTCGACTACTTGAGTCTGAGGAGTGATAGGGTAAGCAGCAATTACTTGAGCACGACCGAGTTTTGCTCCGTATGATAGGGCATGATTTCCCATGATAACTTTTTTCATTTTTCCTCCTCTACCATGGCTATACATTTTGTCGGGCATTCCTCTGCACAGAGTCCACATCCTTTACAATACTCGTAATCAATTACTGGCCATTCTTTTTCGATAAAAATGGCAACATCAGGACAGAACTTCCAGCATATACCGCATTGAATGCATTTTTCGAGGTTTATAACAGGCTTGATATTTCGCCAGGCTCCAGTCTTATTAAAAAGCATGGAACCAATAGACATTGGCATCAGAGGAAAATCTTTTTCGGATTTAAAAACTATTTTTTGTGCCCCTTTCTTTTTTTTCATGAATATCCTCACATAAATTATACCATATCTATAGGAAAAGTGGTATTTAAAGTAACCTGGGAAAGATCAATTGACTTGGGTCCCAGTTCGGATTCACTTATTAATATTCTCAGATGACTCATAAGCCTCTCTGGCTGCGGCTGCATTATCCTCGGGCTTTGTGGGCACTCCTTCACGTACGGCTTCCAGCAAGGATCCGATTTTTGCCAGATTCAGTATTTTAACCACTGCCCCGACAATTGCCGTGTTTACTATTGGAGCAGCCAGTGTCCCTAATTTGTGCTTAACAGAAATTTCCGTGGCATTTACAGTTATTACCTTAAATTTATTTGAAAATTTCAAATCCTCGGGCTTTTTTTCACTGTTTATAATAATACAACCACCCTCTTTTAAACCTTCCGTGACATCAATAGCTTCAATAAGACTAGGGTCAACAACCACAACATGGTCAGGTTTATAAATTTTGCTTTTATCATATATGGGTTTATCATCTATGCGGATAAAGGCATACACCGGAGCACCGCGTCTTTCAACTCCAAATTCTGGGTAAGCCTGGACATAGTTGCCTTCTTTAGCAATGGTGTCAGCCAGGATTTTGGAAGCAACTACGGTTCCCTGGCCTCCTCTTCCATGAAACCGAATCTCAATCATTTTGTACTCCTTGTTTCATGTCTTGTATAAATATCATGATCAACTTATTTTGTGACGGGTAGAATCTTGTTGCTTATTTTTGTTACCCATCTTCCTCGTTAGCAGCCATTATAAGCAATCTTATAGTTCGAAGTTCATCACTCTGTGAGAGTGGCACTGGATGTTAACAGCGGCTGGCATGGAGGCTATATGGCAGGGAAAGGATTCAACATGAACGGCAAGGGCTGTGATCCTTCCTCCCATTCCCTGAGGTCCTATGCCCAGATCATTTATCCTTTCAAGAAGCCTTTTCTCCATGTCTGCATAGAAGGGATCAGAATTATGAGATCCAAGAGGCCTTCTCAAGAGAGCCTTCTTAGCCAGGAGAGCAGAATATTCGAAGTTCCCGCCAACTCCTACTCCAACAACAATAGGAGGACATGGATTGGAGCCTCCCTTATCTGCAGTTTCTACAACAAAGTCTTCAATGCCTTCCATTCCTGCAGCCGGTGCAAACATCCGGACTGCGCTCATGTTTTCAGCACCTCCTCCCTTGGCTATAAACGTTACCTTAAAAGAATCACCAGGGACAAGTTCCCAGTGGATATAGGCAGGTGTATTATCACCTGTATTTTTTCTTCGGATTGGGTCCTCAACAACTGATTTCCTGAGATATCCTTCCTCATATCCTGTTCTTGTGCCTTCAGTGATAGCCTCCTTTAAACTTCCAAGGCCATTTTCTTTTTTAAGCTCAACATCTTCTCCGATTTCCACAAAAAACACAGCAAGACCTGTGTCCTGGCAGAGTCCTAATTTTTCTTCTTTGGCAATCCGTGAGTTCTCAAGAATTTGTTTGAATACCTCCTTTCCTGCTGGGGATTCCTCCTTTTTTTCCATTTCTTTGATAACTTCAAGGACGTCGTCCTGGAGTTCGAAGTTAGCTTTCTGAACAAGATCTTTTATTGTGTCCCTGACTTGGGCTAAGCTTATGACTTTCATAAAATACCTCCGGGTAGATAAAAATTTGACAGGTATGAATTAAGTCTTAGTTTAGGATTCTGAAAAAAACCTGTCAAGGATTAAATGTGATTATGGTCTGAGCTCGTTTATTTTTTTAGTTCTTTAGATTTATCGCCATCAGCTTCATCTCGGTCATTTCTTCGATCGCGTATTTTAAGCCTTCACGACCGAACCCTGACTCCTTCACTCCACCATATGGCATATGGTCGACCCGAAAAGTAGGGATATCATTAATAATCACGCCTCCCACATCCAGTGCTTCAAAAGCCTGGAAAGCTTTTTTCAGGTCACGTGTGAAAATTCCAGCTTGAAGTCCGTAGATTGAATAATTAACTCCTTTTAAAGCCTCTTCAAAATCTTCATAACGGTTAACAACCACAACCGGCGCAAATGCCTCCAGCCAGGAGATGCGGAGTTCAGGGGCAACATTTTCCAGGATTGTAGGCTCAAACATAGCCCCATCTCTTTTTCCTCCTGTTATGATGCGCGCACCCTTTTCAACCGCTTCTGAAACCCATTCCTCAGTCTGTTTTGCAGCTGTGATGTTTATCATGGGGCCTATATCGGTATCTTCTTTTAATGGATTTCCCATTTTGAGTTTTTTTGTAGCTTCGACAAAATTTGCCATGAAGCGGCCATAGATCTTACTATGCAGGAAAATTCTCTGAATGGATATACAGATTTGTCCGGAATAAGAGAAGGCGCCTAGTATTATTCTTGGAAGTGCAAATTCCAGGTCTGCATCGGGTTCTATAACAACAGCTGCATTCCCTCCCAGTTCAAGTGTTACCTTTTTTTTAAAAGCTTTCTTTTTAAGTTCCCAGCCGATAGCCGGACTTCCAGTAAAAGTTAGCATTTTGACTCTGTTATCATTGAGTAAAACTTCGGCAGCTTCATATCCCGAGGGAACGATATTAATTCCGCCAAGAGGATAATCCGTATTATTGATGATTTCTCCAAGAAGAAGGGATGTTACGGCTACTTGAGAAGAAGGCCTTAGGACTACCGTGTTACCTGAGGCGAGGGCAGGGGCAACTTTATGGGCAACAAGATTAATGGGGAAATTAAAAGGAGTTATAGCGCCTATCACTCCGAGAGGGAAACGCCGCACCAGTCCCCATCTCTCTTTTATATGAGCACTGAGGTCCAGCGGAATGACTTCTCCCCCTATTCGTTTAGCTTCTTCAGAGGCTATTTTAAAAGTGTTAACCGCTCTATCAACCTCCATTCTAGAATACTTGATCGGTTTGCCAGCTGAGAGAACTATTGACTTGGTCAGCTCTTCTTTTTTTGCTTTTATTCCTGAAGCAATTTTCTCTAAAGCATAAGCGCGTTCAAAGCTTGAGAGCTTTTTTATCTGGGCAAAGGCCTCATGGGCAGAAGTTACAGCTTCTTCCATTTGTGCCTTTTGGGCGAAGTGAACTTTTCCCACATCGCTCCTGTCAAAGGGAGATTTAATATCCTTTGCAGTTTCTGATGCTTTCCAGTCCCCATTAATTAATAATTTATATTCTGGCATCGTTCCACCCTCCTTTTTTATGTTTTTACGGGCAGGCACGGCAGTCTAAACCCGTGATTGGTTTAGGGTATTTATGTTTTAAATACATAACTCCGATATAAAACCTTCAGCATTTTTGCATCCTGCTCTAAGTTAGGGCTTTCACAAATGACCATTCCTTCTGCTCCAATATCTGTTAGTGCCTGAATCCAGTTTTCAAAACGAAAATCAGAATCTTTTAGATTCAAATGTTTTAATTCTCCTTTACTGTTGTACTCAACGCCTGAGATATGAATGTGCATATTTCTAATAGTTTCTTTTCCAAGTTTTTTTTCGATTTTTTTTAGAACCCGATTGAATTCAATATAGCTGTTCACTTTTCCTTCCCGGGCATGGATATGGGAAAAGTCGACACAAGGTAGCATTCCGTCCACTTCACGGCAGAGGATAAGAATTTCCTCAAGCGACCCGAACTGCGACCTTTTTCCCATGGTTTCCGGTCTAAGGATGACTGGATTCATTTCTGACCTTAAAATGGAGACAATCTCTTTTAGTCCTTCTTTGATGGTTTTGTGAGTTTCTTCAGGGCCGGAACTTCCGTAGTATCCAGGATGAAACACCAGACTTTTTGCGCCGCACTTCTTTGCCATTCTGGCCGAGGTTAGAAGTCTTTCCTGGCTTGACAGCCTTTTTCCTCTTTCGTTTGAGTTCAAGTTTACATAGTAAGGGGCGTGGGCACTGAGGCTAATATTGTAAGTTTTTGCTGCTTCTCTGATTTTTTGGCCTGTGTCGTTTCCCATTTTTACACCTCTTACAAATTCGACCTCGAGACAGTCGAGCTTCAATTGTGTGATTTGTTTGATTCCGGCAAGGGTTGAGGTTGTGGATGTAGATTGAGGTATACCCGCAGTTCCAAAAAGAAGTCTTTTAGAAACAGAAGTCATCGGCCTTTCTGTCTCCTGAATTAAGAAATTCACTCACTATCCGCATGGCACAAAATTCACCGCACATGGAACAGGCCGCTGATTTTGATTTCCTTTTCTTTCTGATGCTATCGAATTTATAAGGGTCAATTGCAAGTTTTTGCTGCTTTGCCCAGTCAAGTTTCTTCCTGGCTTCAGATATTTTTAGATCTTTATCAAGAGAGCCTTTTACACCCTTTACGACATCAGCAGCATGAGCAGCAATCCTGGCCGCGATAAGCCCTTCTCTTACATCATTTTCAGATGGAAGACCAAGGTGCTCGGATGGTGTGACATAGCAGAGGAAATCCGCTCCAGCTGCAGCAGCTATTGCTCCGCCTATAGCTGAGACTATGTGGTCATAGCCCGGTGCAATATCTGTAACCAGCGGACCCAGGACATAAAAAGGTGCTCCTTGGCAGACTCGTTTCTGGAGTTTTATATTCATCTCGACCTGGTCAAGGGGAATGTGTCCTGGTCCTTCTACCATAACCTGGACGTCCTGTTCCCAGGCTTTCTTAACCAGTTCTCCTAAAGTTAAAAGCTCCTCAATTTGAGGCCGGTCTGTGGCATCCAGGATGGAGCCAGGTCTTAGCCCATCTCCCAGGCTCAGGGTTATGTCGTATTTATAAGCAATCTCGAGCAACCGGTCAAAATGTGCATAAAGAGGATTTTCCTTCTGGTTGTGCAGCATCCATGCTAGATGAAAAGCCCCTCCTCGAGAGACAATGTCAGCAACTCGACCTTGATTTTTCAATCTGTTTATTGCTTTTAAAGTCAGGCCGGCATGGACTGTCATAAAATCAACGCCTTCTTTGGCTTGGGCCTCGATGACTGAGAACAGGTCCTCCTCCTTCATGTTCAAGATAGAATTATGCTTTTCGATGGCATTGATGGCTGCCTGGTAGACTGGAACTGTACCTAAAGGAATCCTGGCTTCGTTTAGGATTGTCCTGCAGATTTTTGTGATGTCACCACCGGTGCTTAAATCCATCAGCGTATCTGTTTTATATTTTAAGGCAACTTTGACTTTTTTCAGCTCGTTTTCTACCTGGGGAAAATCTAAAGAAGTTCCAATGTTAACATTAACTTTTGTCCTGAGTTTCTCACCAATGCCAACAAGATGAATAGGAGAGTGATTGGGATTGTGAGGGATAACAACCTTTCCCTGAGCAACTAAGTCGAGCAAGATTTCAGGCGGAAGCCCTTCTTCTTTTGCCACCTTTTTTAGAGATGTAGTGATGTTACCCTGTCTTGCTTCTTTTATCTGAGTCATTGTGTCCCTGGATAAGTTTGGAATTAAGAGCTGTAGTATGTCTATTTCTAAGTTTTAAGTATATGTTACCTCTGATATCCAAGTCAAGAAATCTGACCCCATTGGATATAGTAATTTTGTATTTTATTTGTTAGCATTGAGAAGGAATGAATTTAAGGGTGCTTTTTTTCAGAAGAATTGCTTTTGTATCTCTATTTTTTTATTTTTCAATTTTGTCTTCCGGGATGCAGGATCATTCTCTTCCCGAAGCCCAAAAAGTCCTGAAAGCTATCGAAAAGATAGAAAGCGGGAAGTCAGTTGGAGAAAAAGGCCCGCTGAGAGAAATAGTTATAACTGAGAGCGAACTCAATTCCTATATTGCCTACCGGATAGAAACAGAAAAAGAGCAAGTCATGAAAGAGCTTCGCCTTAAACTATTCAAAAAAAACAAGATTGAAGGGAAGGTTTTAATCGATTTAAAAGGACAGAAAATCCCAAAATTGCTCCGTCCTCAGATGACATTATACTTTGGGGCTAAAATTGAAGTTAAGGATGGGAATATCAGATTCGATTTTAAAGACCTTTTTCTTGAAGAACAGCGTATTCAACCCACTGTTGTGGATTTGATCATATACATAGGCTCTAAGATAGACAAGACAGAACCCTGGGGTCTTAAAGATTGGTTTGTACTTCCTTACGGGATGAAAGATATCAAGGTTCAACGTCGAAAGGTAATTTTTTATTATTGATATCTAAATGGAATTCACTGAGAATAAACAGTTGCCAATAATTCATACAAGGTAATCCACAATTCAGAAGTCAAAAGAGAAAAAGACAGTTCCTGAAAGCTGTTTTGCAGGGATTTGATTGAGGATTGAAGGCAAATTGCTGAGGGATCTATGATAAGGGTTATAAGCGGAATTTATAAGGGAAAGCGGCTCAAAAGAGTACCTCATCCCAGTGTTCGTCCTGCACCTGATAAGCTAAAGGAAGCTCTTTTTAATATCATTCAGGAAGATGTGAGAGGGAGTATTTTTCTTGATGGATTTGCAGGAACTGGCTCTGTAGGGATTGAAGCCTTAAGCCGGGGGGCGGAAAAGGTGGTTTTTATTGATGAATATTATCTAGCTGTAAAAGTGATAAAAATCAATTTGGCGAAATGTGAAGCTGAGGAGAAAACACGGATAATTCGAAAAGAATTTAACCGTGCTGTTATTCAGCTTGCAAATGAAGAAATGAAGTTTGATTTAATTTTTCTTGATCCTCCTTATAAGCTTTTGGATGAAAGAAATCCCCTGAAGGTTTTAAAGAAAAGGGAACTCCTGAAGCCCGGGGGGAAGGTCATGCTTCGCCGTCATTTCAAGACCAGATTTATAACAAAGTATTTCGAACTCAAAAGGCAAATTTCCATTGGAGATGATACAATTTCATTTTATGAATAAGGATGAAAAAAACACGCCCTAAAAAGTCTCCTTTCTGGCGGGAAACCCCCGTATTTGACGAAAGAGAAATTATCACGAGTTTAACAGAAAAAGAAGGAACTTCTCTTTTCCTTGGAAGATACTCTTTGAGTGAAGTTGCTGTTGCCTTGAATAAGAAAAATTTTTTTAAAGAGGCTCAGAAAAGAAAATTGTGGCCCCTGGAGCATGACCTTGATTCATCGGAATTTCCTCTTCAGAGGTTCCGGATTTTTTATAAAAAAAGAAAGCCCGAGAATATGGTTGTTGATTTAAAAATAAAGGAAGGCGCATTTCGCCCCAAAAAAAGACTAACTCCCCATCTTTCCCATTCTGAGTGTAATTTTTTAATCCTGGAGTGGCTCACCCTCCAAAATCCTCTTATGGATTTCTCGGGAGAGAAATCCCCTTTGCCCGGCCAAAAGCATCCAGGGCTTAACCTCGGCAAAAAAGTGCTGGATATTTTTGTTTACTTGGCCCGACTCACCCAAAAGGATGGCATTCTGGCTTTTCCTTCATATTTCCATAATGCCTTGCTTTTTTCCCGCAATTTCCATTTCCTCAATCCAGAAAAACAGGGAGAAGTTTTTGCTATCAGAAAGTTTTTTCCAGAGATTCCCTTTAAACAATTGGCATGGATTGTCCATCTCAATTGTTTGAGGGATAAAAACGGAAGATATTATGAGTGGAGCGCAGAAGAGCAAGTCTATCCTTTAAGCAAGTCGTTAAAAAAATATTTTGAATCAAAAACATACAGAGAAAAAGCTAAGGAAAGTCAGAAAGACCTTAATTTTGAGATAAATTGGGAGTGTTATAAGAAAAAAATTAAAAAAATGGAGAAAAAAGGCTAATTAAATAAGGCAAATAACATTCAAAATATACTAGATTGTTTTCTCTTTTTTTTGGTGAGGCAATGAAAAATAAATATTTTTTCCCAGCCTATATTTATGGAATATTAATATTAATTAGTTCCTCTTTGAATATGGAAAGACTGGAAAAAATTCAGGAATCCAATAATTTTTTTGACATAATTCTTTCTGATTATTCTTTGCATTTTTTTGCATATGGGGCTTTTGCAGCGTTTTTGTTTTATGGATTTTATAAAATTAAAAGATTTCCCATTCCTTTTGTAAGAATTGGGTTTTATTCAATTGCATACGGCCTATTTATTGAAATCTATCAAATTGCCCTCCCTTATCGTGCCTTTAACATAAAAGATTTAATCTCCGATATTGTTGGGATAACTGCTTTCCTGGTCATTATTAGAGTATTTATCCTCAAGCGAGTAATGAATTAAGAATTAAATCACAATAAAAAAGGGACCCAAAAAAAAAAGAAAAAAAGACTGTCTCTTTTTTTATGGGGACTGTCTCCTTTTTGCCTCTTTTCTTTTATGCGGCAGTTTACTCTTTACTCTTTACTCTCCACTCTGATATAATTACTCCGTAAATTAAGAGAGGAAAGAAATGAAGAAAGACATTCATCCTGAATATATAAATTGTAATGTAACCTGCGCTTGCGGGAACGTTTTTACAACACGTTCTACCAAAAAAGAAATAAGAGTAGAAATCTGCTCCCATTGCCACCCTTTTTTCACTGGAAAACAGAAATTTATTGACAGTGCTGGCCGAGTAGAGAAGTTTAGAAAGAAATATGGCGATCTCCTGTCAAAAAAATAACCAAAATGTTTCAAGAACTCGAAGATATCAAGGAGAAATACCGCCAACTTACCCTCTCTTTATCTGATCCAGCCTTAACTTCCAATCCTCAAAAAATCAAAAAAGTCGCTAAAGAACGTGCAGATTTAAAGCCTCTGGTCAAAAAATATGAAGATTACCAGAAAATTAATAAAGATATCAGTGAATCAGAAGAAATTTTTATAGACCCTCAAGCAGAAGCAGAGCTCAAGAAACTGGCTGAGGAGGAGCTCCGTGACCTGGGGGAACAAAAACAAAAAATTGAGGAAGAGCTTAAGATTATGCTTCTTCCCAAAGATCCTAATGATGAAAAAAATGTCATTTTGGAGATTAGAGCGGGTGCCGGTGGCGATGAAGCTTCCCTTTTTGCCCAGGGTTTGTACCGTATGTACTCACATTATGCAGAGAAAAATGGTTGGAAATTAGAAGCCATGAACACAAGTTTATCTCCCATCGGAGGTTTTAAAGAGATTATTATTAATATCCGGGGAGATAGAGTTTATTCGCAGCTTAAATTTGAGAGTGGGGTTCATCGAGTTCAAAGAGTCCCTAAAACAGAGGCCAGCGGCCGCATCCACACCTCTACGGTTACAGTGGCTGTCCTGCCAGAAGCTGATGAGGTTGATATTGAGCTGGATCCAAAAGATTTAAAAACCGAGGCTTTTGGAGCTTCTGGACCTGGGGGGCAGAATGTAAACCGTAATTACACAGCCATCCGAGTTACACATAAACCATCAGGAGTGGTCGCGTCCTGTCAGGATGAGAAATCCCAGCACCGAAATAAAGAAAAGGCCTTGCGGATTTTACGCACACGATTGATGGATATTGCTCAGAGAGAACAACATGCTAAAATCGCTCGAGACAGAAAATCTCAAGTGGGGACAGGGGAGAGGAGTGAAAAAATTAGAACCTATAACTTCCCTCAATCCAGGGTGACAGACCATCGGTTGAATTTAACACTGCATAAATTAGAAGATATCCTTGATGGAGATTTGAATAAGTTTATTGAGGCTTTAATTCTGCATTCTCAGGCTGAAATGATGGAGAAAAGAACGAAGACATCTGCGTGAGTTGAGCATTCATTGAGCACTGTCCAGGAACTATTCCTGAAAGGAAAATCTCTTTTAAAAGACTTCCCCAATCCTCACCTTGAGACAAAGCTTCTTCTCCTCTTTTGCACTTCATTGTCAGAAGAACAGCTCTTTTCGTCGCCTGATAAAAAACTCTCAAGAAGGCAGGATAGATGTTTTTTCAAGCTGATATCAAAGCGCCAGGAAGGATTTCCGCTGCCTTATCTAACTGGTAGTAAAGAATTCTGGTCGATTTCATTTAAAGTTTCTTCTGCCGTCTTGATTCCACGCCCGGAGACAGAATTGATTGTGGAGAAGGTTTTAGAATTATCTTCGGGGGGAGATGAGACCATTGTGGACATTGGAACAGGATGTGGAAACATTGCTGTTTCACTGGCAAAAGAACTGCCTCGGGCAAGAGTTGTTGCTACAGATATTGAGCAGAAAGTTTTGGATATAGCAAAATTAAATGCTGCAAGACATAAACTTACAAGCATCACTTTTTCCCAAGGGAGCCTATTTTCTCCTTTAAAAAGACTTCAGCTGAATAGGAAATGCGACTTTATTGTTTCTAATCCTCCATATGTTTCAGAGGAAGAGTGGATGCGCCTTCCGAGGGAGATAAGATGTTTTGAACCTAAGAGTTCACTGGTGGCCGGGGAGACTGGAGTAGAAATCCTCAATAAGATTGTGGAGGGAGCTTTCCCTTATTTAAAACCTGGAGGATGTCTTTTAATTGAAATAGGAGAGGGTCAAGAGGGTAAAGTCCTGTCTTTTTTCAAATCCAGTTCAAACTGGGCAGAAGTGGATATTTTGAAAGATCTATCTGGAATTCCGAGAATAATATTAGGGAGAATCCAGGAGAATTCTCTTTGATTTTAAGGGGTGATTGAATTTGATTATCTAGTCTGCGATTATCTAAGAGAAAAATAATAAATGTGCTGCGTGATTACATCTTGTTTAAGAGAAGTTCTGCTTGACAGTATTACCGGGCAGATATAAAATAAAAAAAATGCAAAGGAGCACTAAAATGGCAAACGAAAATAACATAAAAAAAGAGCTAAAAGAACATCTCGAGAAGGCTGTTCAGCTTCAGACAGAAATAGAGACATTAACAGGAAAGGTCCTCGAAGAGCTCAATAAAGCGAATGAATCGATCCAGAAGCTTGGAGAAGTCGG
>JADHWO010000067.1 GCA_016783445.1 Candidatus Aminicenantota bacterium | reverse complement strand
CGATCATAGTCAAAGTCTGATTGGATCTTATTCTTTATCTGGGAAAGAAAGAAATTTTTAAGGATCACTCCACCACTAAACAAGAAAAAGAAAACAACGGAAATAATAAGTAGAGTCTTAAATGTCTTTTTTATCTTCACGATAACTCACGAATTACACAGCAAAATCCATCTATAAATATATCATTTTTCGCCAAAAATATAAATTTCGGATGTAAACTCCTCTAAATTCTCATCTGGGACTGATTTCTAATGCCTAATATAAATTGGGGGGAAAATGCCGACATTAGGTTAAAATGAGTACATTGGAGAAGATTTGAATATTAATTTTGTGTGATTGCACAGCCTGTTGCGAGCGTAGCGCGGCAATCTTCTTCAGACTCGTTATGACAATACACTTTGAGAAAGAATCAATGTAATATGCTTGTATCATTAAAAATAAAAAATAGTGTCGGCAGTTTTTATGAATAATCCAGGTTACTCGATGGAAAAGAGAAGCGCGCCAGCTTCTACTGAATCGCCGGCTTCGGGATTTATTTTGGTTATTATCCCGGATTGAGGGGACTTGATCTCATTCTGCATCTTCATGGCTTCCAGGACCAAAACAGCCTGGCCTCCTTTCACTTTATCCCCTTCTTGAACACAAACCTTTACAATTCTTCCTGGCATGGATGTCCTGATATCTCTCTTTCCGGGCTTAGCCCCTTTTTCCCCAATAAATTGAGAGTCCGGTTTTTTCTCAACCTTAAAAAACCTTCCATTCACATAAACAGAATAAGACAAAGAATTAGAATTGATAAAAACGTTATGAATTTTTCCGTCTATATTCAAAATAATTTCATCAGAGCTTAAGAACTCGACAGAAACACGGTATTTCTTTTTTCCCAGGGAGACCAGAATATCATTCTTAACTTTTTCTTCTAAGTTTATGTTAAATTCCTTGTCGTTTAGCCAGAATGAAAAATTCATTTTAACGCCTGTTTGCAAAATTCTGCAGTCTCCCCTGAAATTTCCAGTTGCTCTCTTTTCTTTTTGGAGCAGGCGCAGATCCTGTTTTTCTCTCTGAATAGATTTTAATTCCTGCTGCTATCAAGGCCACATTTCTGTCTTCGAGCTCTCTACAATCTTCTTCCTTCTCCAGACTTGAGATGAAATGTGTGTTGTAATCTCCTTCGAAAAATTTCGGGTGAAGAAGAATGCGTTTGAAAAAAGGAATCGTGGTTTTTATACCGTAAACCTGGTACTCAGATAAAGCTCTGAGCATGCGGTAAATGGCTTCAGTTCTTGAGTTTCCCCAGGTAATAAGCTTGGAGAGCAGCGGGTCGTACTCCAGAGGGACTTCGTATCCTTCGTATACTCCGTTATCATCCCGGACTCCCAGGCCTCCTGCTGGAGTATGAAGATGGACAATTTTCCCGGGAGACGGCAAAAAATCATTATCAGGGTCCTCGGCATATATGCGGCACTCCATCGAAAATCCTTTTGGTTTTATATCCTCCTGACGGTAACTCAAAGGAAAACCTGCTGCTATTTCAATCTGACTTTTAGCCAGATCAATACCTGTTACCATTTCCGTGATAGGATGCTCAACCTGAAGCCTGGTATTCATTTCTAAAAAATAAAAATTCTTATTTTTATCTACTACAAATTCCACAGTTCCCGCGTTCCTGTAATTTACAGCTGCTGCTGCCTGCACGGCAATTTGTCCCATTTCCTTCCGTATCCTGTCATCTATAAAAGGAGAGGGCGTTTCCTCCAGGACTTTCTGATACCGTCTTTGAATGGAACACTCCCTTTCCCCCAGGTAAACAATATTTCCAAAATTATCAGCCAGGATTTGAATCTCGATATGATGAGGCTCTTCTATGTATTTTTCAATATAGATAGATGGGTCACCAAAGCTCGCCTGGGACTCGGACCGGGCAATTCTGTATGAAGAGAGGAGGTCTTTCTTCCGTGTCACCAATCTTAATCCCTTGCCTCCACCACCAGCTGCTGCTTTAAGCAAAAGAGGGAAACCTACCTTCTCAGCTTTTACCTGCAGATCTTTTTCGTTCTTTAAAGGCTCAAGGGTACCAGGGATAACCGGGACACCGGCTTTTGTCATTTTTACACGGGATGCTGTCTTATTCCCCATTATTTCCATTGGACTTGAGGGAGGTCCGATAAAAACAATCCCTTCTTTTTCACATCTAGCCACAAGCTCAGGATTTTCAGCCAGAAATCCATAACCGGGATGGATTGCCCCGGCTTTACTCTTTTTTGTGGCCTTAATTATTTTCTCAATGTTGAGGTAACTCTGGGAAAGAACAGCCTCTCCGATATAATAGGCTTCCTCAGCAAGCCTGACATGAAGGGCTTTCCTGTCTACCTCTGAATAAACCACCACAGGAATAACACCAAGCTCCCGGCAGGCTCTGATGATCCGGACAGCGATCTCGCCTCTATTCGCAATTAGTATCTTCTTGAACATCTTGGCCATTTTTCTTTTTTTTCCTTTTATCTATTACTTAATGCGGGTTTGATGAATCACACCCTTACATACATAATGATAAAACAAATTGTGTGATTGCCGCGTCACTATGTTCCTCGCAATGACAATACAAATTGTGGGTTTGATGAATCAAACCCCTACGCTCCTTTTCAAATTATAATGGAATATTTCCGTGTTTTTTTGGCGGATTTTTGTCTCTCTTGTTCTCAAGCATCTTTAATGCGGCTATAAGCTTCGTCCTCGTAAATTTAGGTTCGATGATCTCATCGAGGTAACCTTTTTCACAGGCGATGTAAGGATTGGCAAACTTCTCCCTGAATTCCTTTACTTTTAGCTCTCTCTGCTTTACAGAATCTTTTATCTCCTCAAGCTCGCGTCTAAAAACTATATTCACAGCGCCTTCCGGACCCATAACAGCGATCTCAGCCGTAGGATAGGCATAATTAATATCCGCTCTAATATGTTTGGAAGCCATAACACAGTAGGCTCCTCCATAGGCTTTCCGGGTTATGACTGTTATCTTGGGCACAGTTGCCTCAGCAAAAGCATAAAGGAGTTTTGCTCCATGCCGGATAATTCCGCCGTGTTCCTGTGCTACTCCGGGTAGAAATCCGGGTACATCTTCAAAAGTAATAAGGGGAATATTAAAAGCATCACAGAAACGAACAAACCGCCCCCCCTTGTCAGAAGCGCTTATATCCAGTGCACCTGCCAGATGGTCCGGCTGATTGGCCACAATAGCGACGGATTTTCCCCCGAGACGGCCAAAGCCGATCACGATGTTTTTCGCATACTGAGCTTGAATTTCAAAAAAATAGTTGTCATCCAGAACTTCCTGTATGACTTTTCTTATATCATAGGGCTGATTGGGATCATCAGGCACCAGGAGATTAAGTTCCTCGTTTATCCTGTCCGGGGAGTCTGAAGTCTCCTTTACAGGAGGATCTTCCATGTTGTTATCAGGAATAAAAGAGATAAGCTCTCTGATCAAAGCCATGGTGTGCTTCTCATCTTCAGCCGCAAAATGGGCAACCCCGCTTATGGCGTTATGAGTTTCTGCTCCTCCTAATTCTTCCATCGTAACAGTTTCATCTGTTACGGCTTTGATCACATCCGGCCCGGTGATGAACATATTACTGATATCTTTTGTCATGATGATAAAATCTGTTATAGCTGGTGAATACACCGCTCCTCCAGCACACGGTCCCATAATAGCTGAAATCTGGGGAATAACTCCGGAAGCAAGAACGTTCCTCAAAAAGATATCAGCATACCCGCCTAAACTAGCTACACCTTCCTGAATACGGGCACCTCCAGAATCATTGAGGCCTATAATAGGAGCGCCTCCTTTCAAAGCTAAGTCCATAATTTTTACGATTTTTGCTGCGTTCGCCCCGCTCAAAGAGCCTCCAAAGACAGTGAAATCCTGGGCAAAGATAAAAACTGTGCGGCCATCGATCGTGCCGTAGCCCGTAACCACACCATCACCATAAATTCTCTTTTTCTCAGTGCCAAAGTCCCGGCTCTGATGCACTACAAGCTTGCCCATTTCCTGGAAAGAACCCTCATCCAGAAGAAGATTTATCCTCTCCATTGCCGTAAATTTCCCGGCCTTGTGCTGCTTTTCAATTCTCTCCTTGCCTCCACCTAAATCAGCTGATTTTGTTTTTTTTCTTAGCTCTTCTAACTTTTTTTCAATAGTCATCTTTATCTCACCTGACCGGTATTCAGCGCTTGACTTTTTCCCAATCCTTTAAAAATCTTTCCATCCCGATATCTGTCAGTGGATGCTTAACCATTTTTTCAAGGACGCCAAAGGGTATGGTGGCAATGTCTGCGCCGGTCATAGCAGCTTCCACCACATGGAGGGGATGCCTGATACTGGCAACAATTACCTCTGTGGCAAAACCGTAGTTATTAAATATCGCCATGATTTCATCGACCAATCCCATCCCTTCGTGAGAAATATCATCAAGCCTTCCTATGAAGGGACTCACAAACGCAGTTCCTGCTTTTGCCGCCAGGAGAGCCTGGTTTGAGGAAAATATCAAAGTTGTATTAACCTTGATTCCTTCTTGAGATAAAACCTTGGTCGCTTTAAGGCCTTCCAAATTGATCGGTATCTTCACGGCCACATTCTCAGCCAACTTTGCTAAGCCCCTTGCTTCGTTAATGATATCCTTTGATGCTGTTGAAACACATTCCACGCTCACTGGACCAGGGACAACTTGACAGATTTTCTTTATTAAATCCTCAAACTTCATATTCTCTTTCGAAACCAGGGTTGGATTGGTCGTGACCCCATCCAATATTCCCCAACTTGCTGCTTCTTTAATCTGATCCAGATTGGCTGTATCTAAAAATATTTTCATAAAGACCTCCACCTAATATAAACGCAATGAATATTGTTACATTGTCATAGCGAGCGACAAAAGGGAACGTGGCAATCTTTTCATGAAATGTGGGCTTGATAAATCAAGCCCCTAGAAAAAAGAGATCGCCACGTCGCTACGCTCCTCGCGAAAACACAACAATAAATGCGTTTAATATTAGTAAACTCAAAATATAAAATATTATTATCTGTCCTTTTTCCTTTTGTCTATTATGTTCCGCGTTTATATTTTATTGAAGTCAAGTATAAAATAAAAGCCTATTTCTTTCCTGCCCGGTATTTATCCTTTCCGTCTCTCTTCCATTTTCTGTGGGTCTTGGGAAAAAACATGAGTATGGACTTGCTCACATTCAGATTTTTTACGGCATTCCCTCTACGCTTTTCCCGGCATTCCCGCGTTATTTTTTCTTTATCTTCATAACGGTATTAGATAGAGTTCCAATTCCTTCTATCTGCACGTCAACCCTGTCTCCCGGGAACATAGGGCCTACTCCTGCCGGAGTTCCTGTTGTGATAATGTCCCCCGGTTCAAGAGTCATAATACGTGAAATAAATTTTACCAAAAAGGGAATCGGAAAAATTAAATTCTTCGTGCTGGATGACTGCCTTAGTTTCCCGTTTATAAAAGTCTTAAGTTTAAGCTGGGAAGGGTCGACATCAGTGGCAATGCAAGGCCCCACGGCAGCAAATGTATCAAAAGACTTGCCCCTTGTGAACTGAACGTCTTTTCTCTGGAGGTCACGGGCTGTCACATCATTAAAGCAGGTGTAGCCAAGAATATACTCTGCCACATCGTTTTCGTCTCCGAGAAGGAATGCTTTTTTCTTTAAAATCAAAGCCAGCTCGCCTTCATAATCAACTCTTTTTGTCATTCTGGGATAGACAATAATATCACTGGGTCCCACAACTGCTGAGGGGGGTTTAAGAAAAATCAAGGGTTCTTTAGGTAGTTCTCTTCCCATTTCCCTTACGTGATTCTTATAGTTCGCTCCGATGGCAACAATTTTAGAAGGTTTTGCAGGAGGAAGCAGAGTCACTTCACTGATTGGAACTCCTTTCTTTTTGATTTTGAACTGTCCGAATACAGAGCCCTCCAAAGGAAAGAGAGTCTCTTCTTTTAAAATTCCCCAGAAAGTTTTATTCTCGTGTTTATATCGATAAATCTTCATGAAAATTTGTCCTTTATAATCTCGGATATGCTTTTTGACTTTGGACTTTCGTTCCCTAATTTGTCCTGAGCAGTGATAGCATAATAATATCTTTTGTTCTTTTTTACGGTTGTATCGTTATAGGCGCTCTCACGAATAGGCTTGGGAGTGAGGAGAGTATATTCCTCCTCACCTTCTCCCTTCCGCCATACTCTGTATCCGCCCAAATCCTTTTCAGAATTTGTTTCCCAGCTCAAAGATATTAAATCCTCTGCGGCAATGGCCACAAGATCTATTGGAGCAGCAGGCGGGAATGTGTCCCTGGCCAGGATCATAATAATCTCAGAATCGTCGCTTTCCGCAAAAGGAGGAGACTCTGCCGCAGAAGCCCTGACAAAGTAGCGATAAACACTCCCGATGAGAAAATCCTTATCGTCGTATCTTCCCTCTTTCACAAGCAAAGAATTGAGGCGCCGGGGAATACCGTCTCCCTCAGCCCGGTAGATATTATAGCCTTTAAAATAAGCTGGCGAGGACCGGTCAATATTTTTTTCTGCAGGATCCCATTTGACTTCGATTCGATCTTTAAAAACGGTTGCCCGGACTCTTCGAGGAGGGAGGGAAAGAAACTTTGGCTCGATAGAAAGCAAATCCGAGAACGTTGATTTCTTTTTTCTTCTATCAATTACCCGGATAGCAAAGGTCAAATTTTTCTCAATAAAGTCCCCCCCTGAAAACATATAGGGATAACTCAGCCTGATCGAAGTCTCGTCTCTTATTACCTGAAACTCAGAGAATTGTTCCTTTTTTATCGTAGCTAAAATCCTGGCTTTTTTTTCAAACTCATCCAGGGAAAGCTGTGCACTTCCTCCTGCAGCTCCCTTTGCTCTTTCAGCCAGCCAAATCTCAACTTCAACAATCTCAGAGACAGGACTTCCATCTATATAAGCTGTAGGATTTTCCCATTCAAGGAAAACGGCTTCTCCCCTTTGGGCTATTTCAAAAACTTCAATTTTCTGAATAACCTGTGGGAGAGGAGGCAGAATAGGACCCTTTCTTCCACAGAAAATAAAAGAAAACAAAAGCAGCAACGGGATAAAAAAAGGAAAAAATCTCTTCATTAAAGGATGAAGCGGCTCAAATCCTGATCTTCTATAATATTTTTGAGCTGGTCTTGAACATATTTTCTGTCAATTAGAATTTTTTTCTTTTTTATATTTGGGGCTTTAAAGGATATCTCCTCCATAACTTTTTCCATGACGGTGTGAAGCCGGCGGGCTCCGATATTTTCTGCATCCCCATTGACCTGTTCTGCAATTCCAGCAATCTCATCAACAGCATCTTCAGTGTACTTTACTTCTATACCCTCAGTTTCCATAAGAGCTTCGTACTGCTTGATGAGAGCGTTCTCGGGTTCGGTTAAAATTCTGATAAAATCTTTCTTATACAGGGACGTCAGCTCCACTCTGATAGGGAATCTTCCCTGGAGTTCCGGTATAAGGTCGGCAGGCTTGGAGACATGGAAAGCCCCAGCCCCGATAAAAAGAATATGATCTGTCTTCACCAGGCCAAAACGGGTGTTGACAGTTGTGCCTTCGATTATGGGAAGTAAATCCCTTTGAACTCCCTCACGGCTGACTTCTGGTCCTCGACCTGTTTCCCGGCCTGCAATTTTGTCAACCTCATCCAAAAAGATGATCCCGGAATGTTCAACCTTTTCCACTGCCAGGCTGGCTACCTGGTCCATATCAATCAGCCTTTTCTGTTCATCTTCCAGTAAATATTCCTGAGCTTCTTTTATTTTCACTTTCCGTCTTTTGGGCTTCCCTCCCATAAAACCGGGGATAATCTCCTGAATATGAATTCCTATCTCTTCCATTCCACTGTCGGAGAAAATTTCCAGGGGAGAAGCCATTTTTTCCTTAATCTCGATCTCTATCATTCTCTCATCCAGCAGCCCAGCTCTTAATTGTTTCCTGAATTTTTCTCTTGTCTCCTGGAATTTTAAATGTTCGTCCTGGCCGTCAGGCTCTGTTTTTCTTTTTAAGGGAGGAAGAAGCAGGTCCAATATTTTTTCTTCGGCATTGTTATTGGCTTTCTCTCTAATATCCTCGATCTTTTCCGACTTCACCATATCAACAGAGATCCGCACCAGATCTCTGATCATGGATTCTACATCACGGCCAACATAACCCACCTCGGTAAATTTGCTGGCTTCTATCTTGAGAAAAGGGGAAGATGTTAGCTTGGCCAGCCTGCGGGATATTTCGGTCTTGCCTATCCCTGTAGGACCAATCATGAGAATATTTTTAGGTGCAATTTCATCTGCAAGCTGGGGAGGAAGCTTCCTCCTCCGGTATCTGTTACGCAAAGCTATTGCCACCGCTCTTTTAGCATCTTTCTGCCCGATGATAAACTTGTCCAGTTCGGCTACGATCTCATAGGGTGTAAGTTCTGTCTCTTTTAGTTCTCTATCCGGCTTTTTTAAACTCTGTGGAAGGGCAATTGCCATTTATAGCTCCTCGATTGTAATCTGATTATTTGTGTAGACACAAATACCAGAGCTTATCTCCATGGCTTCCATAGCAATCTCTTTTGCAGTTAACTTGGTGTACTTAATTAAAGCACGGGCAGCAGCCAGTGCAAACGGCCCTCCGGAACCGATGGCAATGATTCCATCATCGGGCTCGACAACATCACCCGTTCCAGAAATCAGAAAAGAATTTTCTTTATCAGCCACGATCAAGAAAGCTTCAAGTCTACGGAGCGCCTTATCCAACCGCCAGTCCTTGGCCAATTCAATTGCGGCCCGGGAGAGATTCCCCCGAAATTCTTCCAGCTTTACCTCGAACCTGGAAAACAGGGCAAAAGCGTCCGAGGTTGCCCCTGCAAATCCGGCCAGAACCTTTCCTTTGAAAAGAATTCTTATCTTATTGGCCTTCTGCTTCAATACGGTCTGGCCAATGGATACCTGGCCGTCACCAGCCAAGGCGATCTTCCCTTTATGGCGGACACATATTATTGTTGTTGCGTGAACCATTGGACCTCCAAAGTTGTTTTATAATGATAGTTGAAGCACAAAAATAAGTAAAGAGGAAAGAGGAAAACTTAACAGTATATAGCAAAAAATAAAATCGTAGCTTGATTTTTTTGCCCTTAATTGAGAAAAAATAGCAAAGAGTCAACATTCAAGAACTCTGTAATTTTTCTGTATGGATAGCTCAAAATCTCCGGGATGTAAAGGAAAAAACAAAAAACCTATTGAAAAATTTATAAAACTATATATAGTCAATTTAAAAAATCAAAAGAAATCATATAATAACATAATTAAAGAGTAAGATTATGCCATATCTTTTGTTTGTTGATTTGCTTGTTCTATTCTTATTTATCTTCGCGCTTGTATTAGCGGAAACTAAAGTTAGGCTGTATTTATTAGCGGTTATGGCTTTGCTTTTTATTTTTCCTTTTCTTTTCAAGACAACCGCAATTAAGTTGATCTGCTTCGCAGGAAGGGTAATATTTGGTATTGGGTGTTACGTTTATGTTAAGATGCACGGCTATCTCTCATAATAATAAAGGTTGCCGTTCCCTTTTTACTTTTTAAAATTTTAAGGTTAATCTGTATCTATAACCCAGATCTTTCAATTTAAATTTCAGCGACCTGATAACTTTGATTTCCGGGATGTTCCATTTTGCAATACAGGCATAGACTTCTTTATGTCCCTGTTTTCTTGCATAATCGATTATCTTTTTGTGAAGTGTCTTTGAAATCCCCTGGTTTCTATAAGGTTTTGAAACAAAGGTAATCTGCAGAAAGAACTCCGGAGGATTCCAGTTTGATGAGACAGGCAGGATATCATACATATTGTCCACTTCAGGAGCACCGAGCGATGGATACCCCATAAGATATCCCACAACCTTCTTGTCAACAACAGCAACAAAAGTTCTGTACTTGTTTCCAGATTTTAAATAGCGGTTCCGGTAGTCTTCAATTCCTGACTTTATCTTAACATCTTTGAATTTCTCTGCCAGTTCAGTCTCTAACTCTTTTACCAATCCAAGGACCTGTTCCAGATCCCCCGGCTTATATTCTCTGATTTTTACATTTAAAGCCATCTTTTTATCTCAAAAATTGCCAATAAAATGGGGACTGTTCTATTTTTTGCTACTAAATAAAAAAAACTATCTCCATTTATTTTTTTCCTTTTTTTCTTTTTTTAAATAGACAATTTTAATTTTGAAGGTGTTTATTTAAGGCCTCTTCTTTTCAGCAAAGATTCAACCTTAGGCTCAGCTCCTCTGAAGCTTTTGTAGAGTGTCATCGGGTCTTCTGTGCCGCCTCTCTCTAGAATGTTTTTCCGGAATGCCTGGGCTGTCTTCTGGTCAAAAAGGCTTGTTTCTTTAAATGCTTCAAAAGCATCAGCATCAAGGACTTCGGCCCATATATAGCTATAGTATCCTGAAGAATACCCACCCGAGAAGATGTGATTAAAATAGGGGCTTCTATATCTAACTATAATTTCAGGAATCAGGCCTATCTTGCTCAATGATTTTGTCTCAAACTCTCCTGGGTCCAGTTCTTTAGCCTCGGTCAGTGTATGCCAGTCCATATCCAGGAAGGAGGCTGCCAAGTATTCAACGGACGCAAAGCCCTGATTAAAGAGACCGGCCTTTTTCAGTTTATTTATCAGTACCTGAGGAATAACTTCACCTGTCTCATAGTGCTTTGCGTAAATCTTAAGGACATCTGGCTCTAATGCCCAGTTTTCCATAATCTGTGATGGCAATTCCACAAAATCCCTGGGAACAGAAGTTCCTGAAAGCCTGTTATATGTACAATTGGAAAGTAACCCATGAAGTGCATGTCCGAATTCGTGGAATAAAGTCTTGACTTCCTCGGAGCTAATCAATGCTGGCTTGTTTCCAGTTGGTTTTGAAAAGTTGCCATTATTTGTGATGACCGGATGAACTTCCTTACCACCCAACTTTGATTGTTTTCTGAAACTGTTCATCCAGGCTCCACCCCTTTTACTGGCTCTCGGGAAATAATCTGTATAAAGAATTCCTATATGTGAACCATCGGCTTCCTTAACTTCAAACACCTTCACAACTTCATGGTACTTTGGAATATCTGTCCTTTCGACAAATTGAATGCCATAAAGCTTGTTCGCAACATAAAAAGCACCTTGAATGACATTCTCAAGCTTAAAGTATGGCCTTAACATCTCCTCATCCAGGTCGTATTTGGCTTTTTTCAGCTTTTCTGTATAGTACCACCAGTCCCAGGATTGTAGTTTAAAATCTTTTCCTTCTTTTCTTATCATTTCCTGAAGCTCTTTAGCTTCTTTTTTTGCCATCTCTAAGGCTGGATTCCAAAGCCTATTAAGAAAGCTATACACATTTTCAGGTTTTTCTGCCATATTCTGTTCAAGTACAAAATGGGCATGGGTTTTGTAGCCCAATAGGTATGCTTTTTCCACACGAAATGCTGCTATTCGAGCTAAGATAGCCTTGTTGTCCAGTTCATCATTATTGTTACCCCGGTTGATATAAGCCTTAAAGATTTTTTCCCTGAGCTCGCGCTTTTCAGAATACTGAAGGAAGGGAATCATACTGGGCTTATGAAGTGTAAATACCCATTTGCCTTCATACCTACGTTTTGAAGCCGCTTCTGCAGCTCCTTTTATCACTGCTTCAGGCAAACCGGCAAGGTCATCTTTTTTCTCGATAACCAATTCAAAACGATTGTTCTCTTTCAAGATATTCTCGCCAAACTTCAGTGTAAGGAGTGATAATTCTTTATTGATTTCTCTCAGTCTGACTTTTTTTTCCATGTCCAGGTTAGCGCCTCCCCTAACAAAATCTTTATAATATTTTTCGAGGAGCGTTTTTTGTTCTACCGTAAAGTCTGATTTGTCTCTTTGAACATAAACCGCTTTAATCCTTTTAAATAATTTTTCATTTAACCGGATGTCATCCCGGTGCTTGGAGAGTAAGGGTGCAATCTCTTTTGCTATTTCCTGCATGTGGTCATTTGTTTCTGTTCCGTTTAAAACATAAAAAACATTGCTGACTCTTCTCAACAAAGCCCCGGTACTTTCCAAGGCTTCAATAGTGTTTTTAAAATTAGGGATTTCTGTGTTATTGATAATCTCATCAATTTCCTTTTTCTGCTGTTCTATTCCTTCCTTAAAAGCCGGCAGATAATGTTCTTCCATTATTTTATCAAACGGAGGAACCTGGAAAGTTGTTTTAAATTCACTTAAAAGAGGATTATCCTCTTGTTTTGAGCCGGACCAGAACAATACACCTGCCATAACTAATAATAAAAAAGTCTTTTTCATTTTTTTCTCCCTTAATAATTGTGGATTTATTATTTTTTACAAATAACATTGTGAGATTGCCGCGTCACTGTGTTCCTCGCAATGACAATTTATTGGTTTGATAAATCAAACCCCTACAAAATGACAATATTGCCGCGTCACTTCGAACTCGTTAAAACAATTCTTTATGATAATAATATTAAAAAAAAGTATCAGAAAAATGCAACCTATATTTTATACCAAAAAAAATAAAAAATTGATTCTTTTATGTAATCATCCTTATTTCCATGACAACTTCTTTGGAAGTCAGGCAATCTGGTTAGGAAGCCATCCGGAGGCGAGCGGGTTTGGTTCCTCAAAGAGGAGAGCGAGCCGAGGAATAAGTGGATTTTCCTCGCTGGGGAAAATACACGGGCTGACGAATCAGTTTGCCTGACTGTTTCTTTATCACGGAAATAAACCTGCTTCCTTCTTTTATCTTGCTCTGTGGGGCGTTCCACTTTTCCTTGCGAAACCAATTAAAAAGCGGAAGACAGCAAAATATATCCCAAAAAAAGGCGAAAAAAAACCCGGCAACGTCCTACTCTCCCACTCTGCCCCCAGAGCAGTACCATCGGCACCAAAGAGCTTAACTTCCGTGTTCGGAATGGGAACGGGTGTTTCCTCTTTGTTATGGTTGCCGGGAAATTATCAACAAATCAAAAGTAAAAAATAGGGGGCTTCCCCCATTTTTCCATTTTTTTAACAGTGCATAAATATTATGCTTTTTCTGTCTTAATAAACTTTATGGTCAAGCCTCACGGTCTATTAGTACTGGTAAGCTTAATTCGTTATCGAACTTACACACCCAGCCTATCAACCTTGTAGTCTACAAGGGACCTTCAGCCCCGATTGCTCGGGGAAGGGAAATCTAATCTTGGGGCGAGCTTCCCGCTTATATGCCTTCAGCGGTTATCTCAACCGAACGTAGCTACCCAGCGATGCCCCTGGCGGGACAACTGGAACACTAGAGGTTCGTCCATTCCGGTCCTTTCGTACTAGGAACAGACCCCCTCAAATTTCCTTCGCCTACTGTGGATAGGGACCGAACTGTCTCGCGACGTTCTAAACCCAGCTCACGTACCGCTTTAATGGGCGAACAGCCCAACCCTTGGGACCAGCTTCAGCCCCAGGATGCGATGAGCCGACATCGAGGTGCCAAACAGGGCCGTCGATATGAGCTCTTGGGCCCTATTAGCCTGTTATCCCCGGCGTACCTTTTATCCGTTGAGCGACGGCCCTTCCATACGGGACCGCCG
>JADHWO010000066.1 GCA_016783445.1 Candidatus Aminicenantota bacterium | reverse complement strand
TTGCTTTTTTAGAAGCTTAAGACCTCCTTCCCCGGTTTCAGACGTTTTGATTATATAGCCTTCATCCTCAAGGATTCCCTTTAGAGAAGACCTGATCCCGGCTTCATCGTCAATGACAAGAATTTTATCTTTAATCATGTTGGAAGCTGAATGACAAATTTTGCCCCATGGGGAAAATTGCTTTCGACGTTTATAGAGCCATTGTGCTCATTGATGACTTTATTAACTATGGCCAATCCAAGGCCAGTTCCTTTCTTTTTAGTTGAAAAATGCGGGAGAAATAGCTTGTCCTTATCTTTTGAGAAAATACCATGGCCTGTGTCTGCAATCTCAATTTTTACTCTTTGGAATTCTTTATTAAAAGAAGTCCTGATTTTGATTTTTCCCTTTTTGTTGGTAGCGTATACAGCGTTATCAAGAATATTGATAAATACCCTCTTCATTTGTTCAGGATCAGTCTGGATAGAAGATGGAACACTGGATGAAAATAGTTTTTCAAATTTAATGTCTGTAAACACTCCTTGAAAAAGAGAGACAGTTTGTTCGATGATGTCGTGTATGTTTGTGGATTGCAAGCGGATTTCAGGCATGCGGGCAAAATTGGAAAATTCATCCACGAGGCCTTTTATCGCCCTGGCTTCCTGAACGATTGTATTTGCACCCTCATTGATAATCTTGTCATAGTGTTTCTTGTTTTTATTTAACTTCTTAATGATTCTTTCAGCAGAGAGCAGTATTGGAGTTAGAGGATTCTTAATTTCGTGGGCCACTCGTTGTGCAACTTCTTTCCAGGCAGCGATTTTTTGGGCTTTAATGAGCTGGGTTAAGTTGTCAAGTACTACAATCAAACCCGAAAATTTATTGTCTGACTGCTTCAACGGCGATAATGTTAGAGTGAGAGTTGTACTCTTATCGTTAAGGCCAATATTGATTTCTTTGTCAGAAAGTCTGTATTTGTTCTGCATTCCCAATTGAATATTCTTTAATATTTCTTGATATCTGGGATAGCTGAGTACATCTTTATAACTTTTCCCGATAAGATTCTTTCTGGGTAAAGCCAGCATTTCTCTGGCAGAAGGATTTATGATTGTGATATTGCCTTGGGCATCAAGAGTGATCACTCCAGTTGTTATGTTATTCAAAATGGTCTCGATGTACTTCTTCCGAGCTTCAAGTTCTGATGTTTTTTGCTTAATGTTGTGGTGACTTTCTTTAAGGTCAGAGATCATTTGATTGAATGAATCGATAAGGATTCCTAGCTCATCGGAGGCGGGGTCTTCAACTCTGACATTTAAATTTCCCTTGGAAACTTCTTTTGTTGCCTGGGCCAACTTTTCAATTGGAACTGTAATGGCTTTTGCCAGGTGGAACCCAATCCAGCTGGCAGCAAAGATAATGAGGATAGTAACAAAAATAAGGGTGATGAGGTAAAAAGTTTTCATCGGGTTCTGCTGCGTTTTTAACTCCTCATATCTTTGGACGTAAGAGGTGATATTATTGATTCTTTGGGCATAATTTTGGGGAAGAAATTTTCCGACGACAATCAGTACGTTGCCGATATTTCCAATAGGGAAAGGAATGCCGCAGCGGATTATTTCTCCTTTTCCCATAGGTGCAATACTGCTGACTATTTCGTCCGGCTGAGCAAGCTTCACGATGTTTGCACTAAGCTCTTGGTAATCCTGGAGAGGCAGGTCCGGGTTGAGATAGGCAAATAATTCTTCATCATTTAAATAGATTGAGATTTCATCCAGTTTATACTCCTTTAATTTAGTTCGTGTGAATTCCATTAGATGCGCCCTTCTTTTAGGATTCATCAAGTTTTGTTTTTCTATGGCTTCGTTCAATTGCCGGGCGTAATGAAGGGTGATATCTTTACTATTCATGTGGAATCCATCTGCCAGGTTTTTTGTATCGTCCATTATTTTATCTAAGGGAGTTTTAAACCAGTATTCAATGTTCCTGCTGATCAAGTCGCTTGCAAAAAAGAAAAGAAGGAGTGTTGGTATGAGGGAGAGGGCAATGAAAAATAAAACCAGCTTTGTTTTGAAATGTGCCCCTAAAACTTTTCTTTTCCTTTCCAGATAAAGTTTTATTAAATTTCGGCCTAATACAAAAGAAAGGATAAGAAAGAGCAGAAGTACGATGATCTGAAGAGAAGAAAGGAGAATTGTTGTTATTGTAGTGGCAGGAAATTCTTGTGTTTTTCCTATGAAGAATTCGATAACAAAGAATAGAACTATAAGGAGTAAGGTTATAGCACCCAGGATTCGAGGCCCTTTTTTTGGTTGCTTTTTTTTTATGTTCTGAACGCTATTTACCATTTAATCTTTCCGTTTTACAAATTATTGGGGGTAATATTTTCTTGGAGAAGGTACTGCATGTAATTTTCTTTGGTAATTCTTAGGTTTCTAACAACTACACCAGAGGACCCGATGGGCTTTCCTTCTTTGTTGTTTAATGTGTAGGATATACCTCCTGCATTTCCTAGATGAATTAAGAATTCTTCAAGAGCTTCAATTGTGACTTTTTCTCCGGGCTGCTTGAGGCCGTCCAATTTTAGTTCGCCATCTATATAAACCTGGAGCCAGGTTTCTTCAAGGAAGTAAATTTCAAGGTTTAATTTTTTCTCTTCGGGAATAGATCCAACAGAATGTTCATAGACAGGGAGAGAAAATGTTTTATCTACAGGAGTTTGAGTGGGTATTGTGAGCTCTTCGGCAAGCGGGGAAGTTTCTTTTTTTAGAAAAATTAGATATATAACGTAAAATAAAATAAGGAAAAAAATAGTCAGCATTAGAAAGCCGGCTAATTTTTTTATGTTTTTGGGAAATAGAGGGCGAGTTTTTCTTTTTTTTGATTTAGGTTCCTGGGATTGTTCCTCAAGAAAGGAAGCTTCATAATACTTATTCAGGATAGAATCTTCTTCCAATCCAATAAATTTTGCATAGGTGCAAATGATAGCTTTGATAAAAAATTTGCCTGGAAGGAGATCCAGCCGGTCTTCTTCCAATGCTTCCAGCAACCTGAGGCTGATTTTTGACGATTTTGAAATATCTTTAAGAGATATACCTCTTAATTCTCTTTCCCTTTTTAGTTCTTGCCCTATGGATGCCATGTGCTGAAATTTTAGGACAAGAAGTTTGTCATGTCAATCCGATAATAAATTATTTAAACTTTCAGGAAACGGGCAATTGAGCTTATGCTTCCCAGTAGGCCTATGATTATTCCTGCTGCAATGAACAAAAAAATCTGAATAATAGAAAGGTAGCGGAAGTTAATTAGTTCATTCAGGGCTCCCAATGATGTTCCTAAATAGAGAGGGAAAAATTTTACAAGAAGAAAAAGAAAGACAAGAGAGATTAGAGCTCCCAAAACTCCAAGAATCATCCCTTCCATAAGAAATGGGATTCTGATGAAGATGTTTGTTGCTCCAACAAGTCGGAAAATTTCGATTTCATCCTTGCGTGCAAAAACATTAAGTCTGATAACATTTGAAATGATAAAAAAGGAGGCTAGAATCAATATCCCCCCCAGAAAAAATCCTGCAGCTTTAGCAAGTCTGCTGAGAGACTCCATCTTTTCCACCCAGTCTTTATTAAATTGAACATCCTCAATTCCTTCCAAACGGCTTATTTCCTGGATGAAAACAAGAATCTTAACAGAAGATATGTTTTCGTCTCTTAGGGTGGTTTCGAAGGAAGAGGGGAATGGATTGATGTTTATATTATCGATGATTCCTTGAAGTTCAGGAAAGTTTTGTTGGAATTTTTCTAAAGCCTGTTCTGAACTGACAAATTGGGCATCTTTTAGCAGGGATGATTTTTTTAAGTTTTCTTCTATAAGACTTCTTTTTGTTTCAGAAAGGTCCTTCTCGAGGAAAAAGACGATAAGCATATTTTTAGAGAGTTGTTTGGCTGTGTAGTGGAGATTGTTGGAAAGAGAAAGGAAGACTCCAAATGTAAGGAATGACAGACAGATGATAGTGATAGAAAATGAGTTGCGGACTCGATACTGCCACAGGTTGTTAAATGTCTCTTTTACAAAGTATTTGAGTTTTTTGATAATCAGAGTGTCTCCTTTCTGATTAATTTTCCCTTATAAAGAAACAGGATTTTCTCGCCGAAATAACGGATTAAATCCCGGTCATGAGTACAGATGATAACGGTAGCACCTTGATTATTAATTTCTTTGAATAAGGTCATAATTTCAGTAGCAAGCTCGGGATCGAGATTTCCAGTCGGCTCATCAGCCAGAAGGATTTTAGGATTGTGCACTACTGCCCTCGCAATAGCCACTCTTTGCTGCTCGCCGTAGGAAAGTTGAGAGGGATACTCCCACATTTTGTGGTGCAGGTTGACCATTCTCAAAGCATTGAAGGATCTCCGTCTGATTTCTTTTCGAGGAATTCCGAGAACTTGGAGGACTATAGCCACATTCTCATAGACTCTTTTATGGAAGAGAAGGCGGAAGTCCTGAAAGACAATTCCCATGGTCCTTCTCAGCTTGTATATTTTATGATCGGGAATTCGAAGAATATTCCTCCTGTCAATAACAATCTGGCCTTGTGTAGGAAAAATTTCTCGGAAGATTACTTTAAGAAGGGTTGTTTTCCCTGAACCGCTGGGTCCGGTAACAAAGTAAAAATCTCCTTTATCCACGTGAAGATTGATATCATTGAGTGCCCAGTGAGGCGGCTGGTACTGCTTCCATATGTGATAAAGGTCTATCATCTTAAGCCTGTAAAAAATATATAGAATAAGTACATTGGGTGCTACAGCTACAGAAAAGTTTTGTTCTCATTAAGAGTTGAGCGTGGATTTCGAGTCCGATAACAGGCTCAAAATTTTGGGATTTCATCAACTCAGAGGCAGATTATAACACATAGATTTGAGGATTCAAAGAAGAAAGAACAGGGGGAGAAAGTAACTCCTAAAGGGTAAACAGGTACATAAACCAGCCAAATAGGATAGCTCCCACAACCATAAGAAGGAAAAGAAAGGCAGCGTACCTTATCTGGCTTTTTCTTTCGTTTCTCCTGATGAGGGCTAAGACAATGCAGACAAAAGCAGCGTAGAGAATCATGGAAAAGAGGTGGCTTTTTAAGATCATTCTTTTTTTCCTGCAGCAATATCAAAGGCATCCAGTGCGACAAGATAATTCAGAAGCCCAGCACCAGCTATATATGCTGTGCCGAATTCAAAAGTTGTATTTTTTAAATTCCCTAATCCAAAAGAAAAAAATCTAGAAAGGATGTAAAAAAATCCATTTCCTATGTCAGAAAAAAATGCAAGAATAGTCAAGGGATTTTCAGTCTGGAAAGAATAAATTCTTCCTTCCATGATCAGGCCAAGGGCTGCCATGGAATAGATGCAAACGAAAAAGATAATACCCTTCCAGTATTTTTTTAAAGAAATATGACCTAATCCCGGAATGATCCATCCCAGCACTAAGCAGTTAATAGACTTGACGTTCATTTGTATTAAACACACATAATAAAAGAAATGGGAAGCTAAATCAAGTGGCTTCTGTATCGGGTAAGTTTCCTTATTTCCGTGAAAATTTCTTCGGAAGTCAGGCAATCTGGTTAGGAAGCCATTCGGAGGCGAGCGGGCATGGTTCCTCAAAGAGGAGAGCGAGCCGAGGAATAAGTGGATTTTCCTCGCTGGGGAAAATACACGGGCTGACGAATCAGTTTGCCTGACTGTTTCTTTATCACGGAAATGAAGATGCTTCCATGTATCGGTTGGTTTGATTGACATTAAGTATGGTATCATTATAATTCAGTTTTAAAGGTAATTCTGGGTGTTCGATATTATGAATAAGAAAAACCTCCTTTTTTTTCTTTTAATTTTTTCACTCATTCCATTTTTGTTTGGCGAAACGAGAGGTTATCTTTCTTTTGAGTATATAAAAGGCCAGGCTCAAGCTGATGTGCCCCATGGGAGTTTCCAAAATGCTCAGGCGGGATTGTTTTTTTCAGGTGCAGTTACGGCAAAAGTTTTTTATGTTTCCGAAATTCGTTTTGTTGAAGAGAGCCAATTTGAGCTCAATCAGGCTTTAATATCTTACCAACCCTCAACTTCATTTAATCTTAAATTGGGTCTCTATCTGGTTCCTTTCGGAAAATACAATCTGTCGAGTCGCCCTCATCAGACAATGTTAGTAAATGACCCTCTCAATGTAGAGTATATGTTTCCCTCAAGGTGGAGAGACATAGGGATTCTCTTTGAAGGACGAACCAGAAGCTTTTTTTATTCAGCCTATTTGGGGAATGGGCTTTCTGAGAGTGAAAATTTGAGTGGAGGTCAGCAGTACAGAGATAATAATGTAGATAAGGGGAAAGGAGGAAGAGTGGGCTTTGCCCTGAACCAGTGGTCTGAAATTGCATACTCCTATTTTAATGGAAAATATGATGAGGATAACAGCCGAGACCTAGTTCTTCATGGAGTGGATTTAGTCTGGTCGGCTGAAGGTTTTCAGATTCTCTCTGAGTATTCGAAAGCTTATTTAGATAACCCTGAAGGTTTAGAGCCAGGAGAGGCTGAAGGATATTTTGTTCAGCTTTCTTTCAACATGGGTGCCATTCGTCCTGTAGTAAGTTACCAGAAAATAAAGTATGAAGACAGATTCCACGGACCAGGTTTTCTCAGCTCTGATACTCCTGGAACAGGAATATTAGAGGAAAAAAGCCGCTGGGCGCTCGGCCTTGTGTGTTCAGTATCTCAAAATTTCTTTCTTAAGTTTGAGTATGACTTTAACCGGGAGGAAGATTTAGAGCTGAAAGACGACTCTTTTTCACTTCAAGCCGCCTTAAGTTTTTAGCCTTGTCTAGAAGCTCAACTTCTGATAGAATTCTATATCAATAAGATTTAATCCTGAGTTCAAAAAAACGAGAAGCTTTCAAAAGGAGTTTTATGGCCAATTTGCTCGTTCTCGGCACCCAGTGGGGGGATGAAGGTAAGGGCAAGATTGTAGATCTTCTTACCCCATCTTTTGATGTTGTGGCCCGCTATCAGGGCGGCCATAATGCTGGACATACGGTCTCTGTGAGCGGAAAAAAAATCATCCTTCATCTTATCCCATCAGGAATTCTTCATAAGGACAAGCTTTGTATTATAGGCAATGGTGTTGTCATTGATCCCAAAGCTTTTCTGGAAGAAATCGAGGAGTTAAAAAAGTACGGGGCAAAGATCAATGATAATATCGTGATAAGTAAAAATGCCCATCTTATTCTTCCATATCATTCACTTATGGAGAGGATAAGTGAGGATAAAAGAGGAGCGAAGAAGATTGGAACAACCTGCCGAGGTATCGGCCCTTCTTATGAAGATAAGATGGCTCGGAGAGGAGTCAGGGCCGGGGACCTTTTGGATTTGTCTATCCTCAAGGAAAAAATTGAAGAAAATGTAGAAGAAAAAAATGTTTATTTTGCGAATTATGATAAGACTCTTCTGGATTCAGAAAAGATCTATCAGGAATATGCCTTCTATGCTTCGAAGATGAAAAAGTATATCAAAGATGTTTTTTTTCTTTTGAATGAGAAGATTAAAGAGGGTAAATCCATCCTGTTTGAGGGTGCTCAGGGAACTCTCCTGGATATCGACCACGGAACCTACCCATATGTCACCTCATCCAGTTCGTCTGCCGGAGGAGTATGTACAGGTTTGGGCATCTCCCCCCTCAAGATCAATTCGATTTTGGGAGTAACAAAGGCCTATACAACTCGTGTAGGAAGCGGTCCTTTTGCCACAGAGATTGTTGGTGAGACAGGAAAATATCTGCTAGAAAAAGGGATGGAATTCGGGGCAACAACCGGGCGCCAGAGGAGGTGCGGCTGGTTTGATGCTGTAGCAGTATCGTATTCCTGCCGCTTGAACGGGATAGAACAGATTGCACTGACCAAGCCCGATGTCCTTGATGGTATTGAAGAAATTATGGTGTGTGTGGGATACAAATACAAAGGAAAGCTTCTCTCCAGCTTTCCTTCAGAATACTGGATTTTGGATAAAGTCACTCCTCAGTATAAAAAGATTCGAGGGTGGAAGGAAAAAATCCAGCAAACCACAGAATTCTCTTCTTTTCCTCAAGCTTTTAAAGACTATGTTAAGCTTATTGAAGATAACATCCAGGCCAAAATTGTTATTGTTTCCACGGGGATGGAAAGAAAAGATACTGTTTTTAGAGAGGAAAAGTTGAAGGATATCATTGACCTGGAAAAGATCAAAGCTGAACTTTAGCCTTCTTTTTAACAGAATTTAAACTAATGGTACCAAAACTCTTGAAGTGGGTTGAAATAGACAGCTCAGCTCTTTCTCACAACATCCATCAATTCCGCAAACTCATTGGAGAAAATAGAAAACTGTTGGTTATGGTGAAGGCTAATGCCTATGGTCATGGGATGATGGAGGTTTCAGATATTGCTTTAAGAGCTGGCGCCGATTGGCTGGGAGTAGATTCTCTTGAAGAAGGACTTTTTCTTCGCAAAAAGGGATTTAATTGCCCGATTCTTACTGTAGGCTACATCCCTTTTGAGGGTTTAAAAGAAGCTGTGACCAATGATTTGCGTATAACTGTTTACAATCTTGAGGCTGTCAGCCAGTTAGCAACCATCTGCCGTCAGCTTAATAAAAAAGCTCTCCTTCATGTAAAGGTTGAGACAGGTACATTTCGCCAGGGAGTCAGCGGAGAAGAGGTTCTTTCTTTTATACATAAAATCCAAGAATTCCCGGAACTGGTTCTCGAGGGTCTTTCTTCTCATTTTGCCAACATCGAAGATACAACCGACCATTCCTATGCACAGTTCCAACTCAAGAATTTTAATAATATTTTTCACGAGTTGAAAAAAAATAATATAAAGATTCCTATTAAACATATATCCTGCTCAGCTTCAGCCATTCTTTTTCCTGAGACTTATTTTGATATGGTTCGAGCCGGAATAGGCATCTATGGACTTTGGCCCTCAAAAGAGACTTATCTTTCCTGCCTTCTTCAAAAGCGTAAGCCACTTCTCTTAAAGCCGGTACTTTCCTGGAAAACAAGAATTGCCCAGATAAAAAAAGTTCCAAAGGCTTCTTTTATTGGATACGGCTGCACTTACAAGACAACTCGAGCAACTGTGCTGGCTGTTCTTCCGGTTGGATATTATGATGGGTACAGCCGCGGCTTATCAAATTCATCTTATGTTTTAATCAGGGGGCAAAGGGCTCCTATTCGGGGAAGAGTGGCAATGGACTTTATCATGGCGGACATCACTGATATTCCAGGGATAAATCTGGAAGATGAGGTCATTTTAATTGGAAGTGATGGGGAGGAGGCTATTACGGCTGATGACCTGGCTTTATTGGTGGAAACAATTAATTATGAAATTGTTTCGCGGATTAATCCGTTGATCTCCAGGATAATTGTTTAAAGAAAAAATGGGGACTGCCCCTTTTGTATTTATAGGGACTGTCCCTATTTTGTGAACCATGCCCGCTTTGCCTTCAAACGGTTTTTTTACCTGCTGGCCTTCGCAAAATTTAAATGTTTGTATTGCTGGGGCAAAAGTTGCGTGTTTTCTGGATCCACTGGTCTGAGCTTATACATACTCGCCGCCCGACTCTGTCGGGTTTCCTCGAAGCGCGATTCAGGGAGGCTAAATCTTTAAAGGTCGCTTCATCCATCCCCGAATACTTTCTTTTGATCTATCAAGACATGTTTTACCCACATAAAATGGAAGAGAACCGATTTATCAAATAAGTTGGAGGAACCTCCGAGTAAACTTAAATTGACTTCAATTTAGGATTTGGCTAAAATCTTAGCCACCGGCGGTGTAGCTCAGGAGGTTAGAGCATGCGGCTCATATCCGCAGTGTCGGGGGTTCGAGTCCCTCCACCGCCACTTCATAGCCATTCTTCGGAAAAGGTCGGTGGAAAGCTCGTTTTTCAGGCCTGTAAAAATGAGATGAGCTAATTTCCGAATAAAATTAGATTTAGGTCCGGGGTAAATGATTTTAGAGAAAATCAAAAAGACCATTCAGGAATTCAAGCTTTTTGAAAAAAAAGATAAGATTCTTATAGCTTATTCAGGCGGAATTGATTCTACGGGCCTTCTAAACTTACTTCTTGAACTTCAAGAAGAATGGTCTTTTAAGCTTTTTTTGGGACACTTTAACCACAAACTTCGACGGAGAGCAGAGGAGGATGAACGGTTTGTCAGACGTTTGGCTCAGGAATATTCCCTTCCTCTTTATGTTCGAAGCGAAGATGTTCACGCTTATGCACGGATCAGGAAGGTAAACACGGAGGAGGCAGGAAGAAAACTCAGGTATGATTTCTTTAGAAAAACCGCTATTGAGATTGGTGGGGCTAAAATCGCCACAGGCCATACAAAAACCGATCAGGCAGAGACTTTACTCATTCGGCTTATGAGGGGAAGCGGGCTTCGAGGGCTGGCGGGAATTTTTCCAGTTGTGGAGGGAATAATTGTCAGACCTCTCATCCAGATTGAGCGCGAAGAGATAAAGGAGTATCTTAAAGAAAAAAAGATCAAGTTCTGTGTCGATGAAAGCAATTTTGACCGACGTTTTTTAAGAAACAGGATCAGGCTGGATCTTTTTCCATATTTAAAGAAAAATTTCGAGCCTCAAATCGTTCTTCATTTGAGTAGACTGGCCTCTATTGTTCGTGAGGAAGACAGCCTCCTGGAAAGAATTACTCAAGAAAAAACTCAAGGAGCTATTTTAAAAAAGAACAACCGGATCTCTCTCGATTTGGAATTTTTATCTTCTTTTCCTCGTGCACTGGCAAGGCGGGTTGTCCGAAATTTTATTTCTGAGTTAAAAGGAGATCTGAGAGCAATCTCTTTTGAGGATGTCGAATCCGTTTTAGAAATGAAAGAGGGCAAGGAAAACACTTTAAAAAAAGACATTGTTTTACGGAGAGAGCAAGGGCAGGTGTTTTTAACAAAAGGAACTCCTCAAAAAATAAGATATAATTACATATGGAAAGGGGAAAAATCTCTTGAGATTGTTGAACTCAAATTAAAGTTTCAGGGAAGTAAAATTAGGAAGATAGATTCCCTCTATATCAGTTTTGATGATCAGACAAGGGCTTTCCTGGATTTGGGAAAACTAAAGTTTCCTCTGTTGGTTCGAAACCGGAGAGAGGGAGATCGTTATCAACCGCTGGGAGCTCCTGGCCAGAAGAAACTCAAGGAAATAATGAGGGCTAAAAGTATTCCCTTATCCGGTAGAGAAAGATTGCCTGTTTTTCTATCCGGAGAGGATGTAGTCTGGATTCTTGGGCTTCCTGTCTCTGAGAAGTTTAGGATCAGGAAGGAAACGAGTGATATTTTTGAGATTAAAAAAATATAGATAGAGCTCCTTAAAAAAGGAACAAAAAAAGGAGGCAGGCTACTTGTTCGGGAACCTTGTGGATTTGATAAATCAAACTCCTACAATTTAGAATAAGTAGGATGCCCCCTTTTTTTCTCTGTATAATTAGCCAAAACCAAGACCTAATCCCTTATAGTCTTTTGGGGTGAAAAATGTTGTTTTATAGGATTAGGCTATGAGAAGAAAAATCACCTATAGATTCATCTTAAAGGAGTATTGACGGAAAATGAGAATGTAATATATTAAGTAGAGTGAATAAAACCAAAAGATATGTATATTGGAAGGGTTTCTTGTAAATTATTACAAAAAGGAATAAAATCAGTAAAAACGGGTAGGGAGAAACAATTGATTAGGGACAAAATCTCATACAACCAGAAAGGATTTAGTCTGCTTGAGATTTTGGTTGCCGTAGGAATCATAGGAATCCTGGGAGTCATATTTTATCCAAATGTCATGAATACGTTGGAAACAAGGGAACTAGAGAATACAGCAAGAGAAGTGATGATGAATTTACAGAGGGCAAAATTTCAGGCGGTTAAAACAAGATTGAACCACAGGGTAAGATTTTCGAATGAAAGCTACGGGTGGGCTTATACCATCGAAAGAGAAGATACTTCAGCCGTATGGAATACAATGTCAGGATTTGTACAAAAAGTGATCCCACAGAAATTTAATATTACCGTTAATTTGCCGAGTGATCTAATCCAATTCTCACCGTTAGGATTTGTCACTAACTACAGCACTACACAAAACAGAATCTCTATCAGGAGTCAAAAATTACAGCGATTTGGCCAACCTGATCAGAGGGTTATTAGTGTGTTTATTGGAGGCTCTGTCCAGTTCAGGAAGACTCAGAGTTATTAAAATGGCTATTCTTTGTAAGAATATTAAATCCAGACTAAGGTCTTCAGGAGGGCAATTTTTGGATAAAAGTTCTGGAAAAACTGTTAAAAATAAAGGTTTTTCTCTATTAGAAGTTTTATTAGGGATTGCGCTTGTTGGGATCGCTATGTTGGGTTTAGCTCAGCTGTTCACTTTTAGCATTATGAACAATGCTCGCTCAGATAGGATAACCAATGCGACTTTTCTGGCACAGCAGCAGATTGACTTCCTCAGGAATCAGACAGCAGCTGATTTACAGCTCTTGGCTTTGAATCCGATTGATGAACAAATAGATGTTAATAGTGATGGGATAATTGATTTTAGAAGGGTGACTGAGATTCAGCAAACAGGATTTTATTGGAATGTGAGAATTCGGGTTTATCCAGGTGCCCAGGCTGATGTGAGCACAAATGACATTATCCAGAACTCTAGCCTATATAAAATCAGAGCTGATTTAAGCACGGTAATCAGCAGGTGATTAATTAACCATGAGAAAACAGAAAAGGACTAAAAAAAGAAACAAGATTTTAAATAAACCTCTTCAGCCTTCAAGGAGTCACCTGCCGCGCGGGTTTACTCTTATGGAGGTTTTAGTCGGCGGCGCTATCATGCTGGTTCTTGTACTTGTCGTTTTATCTCTGTATACGGGGAGCAACAGAATTTCTGTTGACCAGCAGCAATTTGCAGCTCTTCAGCATGATGTCCGTTCAGCCATGTTTTTTATCTCCAGAGATGTAAAATCTGTAGGGGCTGGCCTGCCCCAGCCATTTGCAGGGTATTTCCTCCAGGGAGTGAACAATGATCCCAACCAGAGCGGGGCTTCGGTTCAAAGCGATAGATTAACCATCCTTGGCAACTCAGACCCGTTAAGACTTATCATTCAAAGCTATGCTCCTGCTTCAGGATCTATTACTCTTGAGCCGAATGAATTTGACCTCTATCCTTATAACGCAAATGCCTATCCTGCTGATCTATTGGGATATGTCGACAGAGCAATCCTCATTCTACCAAACCCTGATTTAGATACTACAAGTGGGGAATTAGGCCGTATCACTGGCGTAGATTTAGTTGCTAACACAATAACATTTAATACGATCAATGAGCCTCTGCCCAACACATTGGCACCTGGCGGGGCTGGGCCTAGCTATGTGGGGGGAACAGTTCATTTTGTCGAGCTTAAGACATACTGGCTTGATGTTGACGGGAATTATCCGGGTTTAACCGTGGGAACGAACGGCTACTTAGGGCTGCCGGAAGTCATGTACGTTTCTCAGTGGAATTCTGCAAATGGTGCTTACGACCATCTGGCTCTGGCTTTAAACATTGAAGACCTGCAGTTCCAGTACCTTGGAGACCTTGATGACAACCAACAGCTCGATGACAACAACGCCGATACTACGATTGATATTAATGATTTCCTGAACTGGGATGATAATTTCACCTGGACAGATACTCCTGCAGTTGTGAAGGGGATTCGGTTGGTAAGAATCCTTGTCCTTGGAAAAACTGAGAATCCTTATGTGAGTTATTCAGGGGCACCTCCAACTGAGCTGCAGTATGTTTACGGAAAACCGGTGGTTGCAGATTCTCCTGCTGGAACTCAAATGGACAAACGGAGAAGATTTTTTCTTGAGTCAACTGCC
>JADHWO010000065.1 GCA_016783445.1 Candidatus Aminicenantota bacterium | reverse complement strand
AAGTTGTCATTCCTGCGGAAGCAGGAATCCAGAAGAATAAAAAAAATATTTTATAATAGACTGGATCCCTGCTTCCGCAGGAATGACGAAAGGATAGGAAAGACTTTTCATCAACTAAATGGGAGAAGAGCCTAAAATATTTACTATTTAAGTGGAAAGGAGAAAAGAATGGACAGAGAAATGAGAGTTACTTTCCCTGGGGGAAGCCGTGTGGATGCCGAATATAAAGGTTTTTTAATAAAAACTGACCAGCCTGTATACCAAGGTGGTGAAGGTTCTGCGCCTGCTCCTTTTGATCTGTTTTTAGCTTCTATTGCAACCTGTGCTGGCATTTACGTTCTTTTTTTCTGCCAGAAGCGGGGAATTTCGGTGGAAAAAACAACTCTAGTGATGAAAACAGAAAGGAATCCGGAAACAAAGATGATAGATAAAATCTTTATAAAGATCCAGCTCCCTCCAGAATTCCCTGAGAAATATAAAATGGCTGTTATCAAGGCGGTAGATAGATGTTCTGTCAAGGAGCATATGTTAAAGCCACCGGCTTTTGAAGTGGAAGCCAAAATTGGAGAATAAAAAAGGAAAGGCTATTTTTCTTAAAATGGTGGGGCTTAATTCATTTGTCCAGTTCTTCTGCTGTTTCTGTCATATCCTCATAGAAAAATGATTGATTTCATTTGTGAGAGATCGCCATGTCGTTTTACTCCTTGCGATGACATGGATTCCCGTCATTTTGAGACAAAGCCTAATAATAAGGAGGAATAATGAACTCTAAAAGATTAGTTTTTTTTATGGTTATCTTTACCTTGGCTACAACAACTGTTTTGTTTTCCAAGGAGAAAGCTTGCTCAGTTTCTCTTTTGGATGGAATTGCTGCATTAAAAAATTATCAATCGAAGCGGATCTCGAGCTATGATAAAAGTGGAAAAAATGCGGACCGTTTGGTGGTTAAACCCGGAGAGACTGCAGAACTTGCTCTTATCGAAGGAGCGGGAATCATCAAACACATCTGGGTCACAATTTCCTGCAAAGATCCTATGTTGCGGCGTAATGCTGTTCTGCGGATGTACTGGGATAAAGAGGAAAATCCCAGTGTTGAATGTCCGATAGGAGACTTCTTTGGACAGGGATGGGGCGAGAAATATCCACTTATAACTCTTCCTTTAGCGGTAGCTCCAAAAGAAGGGAATGCTTTGAACTGTTATTTCCCGATGCCCTTCAGCAATGGAGCACTGATCACTGTGGAGAACCAATCAGACGAGCAAATCGATGCATTCTATTATTACATTAATTATGAAAAACATGATTCCATAAGCCCAAACCTGGGGAGGTTTCACGCTTTCTGGAACAGAGAACTGACAGAGCCACTGCCAGAAGGAGAAAATGAATGGAGTGTTTTAGGTCCCCAGAAGGCAAACACCGATGGTGCGGGTAACTATGTTATTGCTGATATCAAGGGTGAGGGTCATTTTGTGGGAGTTAATTATTATGTGGACAGCCCTTCTCCCATCTGGTACGGAGAGGGAGATGATATGTTTTTTATAGATGGAGAGAAGTGGCCGCCTTCGCTTCACGGAACAGGGACAGAGGATTTTTTCAATTCTTCCTGGTGCCCTAAAGAAATATACATGCATCCTTATTTTGGTTATGCCCGTGTAAATAACAATATTGGCTGGTTGGGAAGGACGCACTGCTACCGGTTTTTTCTGGAATCTCCTGTTGCCTTCAAGAAATCCTTAAAAGCCACCATTGAGCACGGCCATAACAATTGTTTAACTCTTGATCTGGTCACCGTAGCCTACTGGTATCAAAAGGAACCTCACAGGCCTTTCCCAGGGTTGAAACCAAAAGAAAAACGGCAGAACATGCCAGCTGTTGGGCCTGTTGAAATTCACAGATGGCGGGATGCCTGGCGGAAAGTCCATGGCAAGCAGAAACTCTGGGGAAACGAGAGGAAAAAAGATAAAAAATAAACAGAAAGGAGAAATTTATGAACCACGTAAAAAAATCTTTTAAGCCTATTTTAATTGTTTTATTCTGTTTTTTATTAATCCAGGGTTTAATGGGTGAAACAAGAGGAGTGGAGAGTGGTCAACGGTATGAACGCCTGGTAATAAGGAATGTTGTTGTTATTGATGGGAAAGGAACTCCTGCAAGAGGCCCTATGGATATTTTTATTGAAGGAAACAAGATAAAGTCAATCCGTGGTGCAAACAGAAGAGAAAATGCCTACCAGAATGAGGAGCATGTTCTTGATGGAACCGGTATGTATCTTCTTCCAGGACTCATCAATATCCATGCCCATATCCATGACCAACGTGCGGGTCAGCCTCTTCCTTTTGAGTATCTTTATAAACTCTGGTTGGCCTGTGGTATAACTTCAGTCCGAGATGTAGGAAGTAACTATCAGAAGACTATCAAAGAACGCCAAAAGAGTCAGGAAGGATCGATTGTTGCTCCCCGAATATTCCTTTATATGAGAGCGTGGGGAGGGACGCCTGAAGAAGCGCGGAGGAGTATCCAGGAGATAAAAAAACAGGGTGGGGACGGAGTTAAAATTTTTGGCATGGACCGCGACATCATGAAGGCGGTTCTGGATGAAGCTCATAAGCTGGGATTCAGGGTTGCCCATCATGTTGGTGTTGAAGAGACAGACGCCTGGGATGATGCTGCCTTTGGAGCGACTTCTATTGAACACTGGTACGGCGTTCCAGATGCAGCTCTGCAAGGTTCCCAGAAATTTCCTTATTGGTACAATTACAGTAATGAAAGTGACCGTTTCCGCTATGCCGGGCGTCTCTGGCGTGAAGCGGACCCGGAAAAGCTGAATAAGGTTCTTAAGACTCTGGTGGAAAAAGGAGTTTCCTGGTGTCCTACGTTTGTCATCTATGAAGCCAACCGGGACCTGCTGCGGGCTATGAATCAGCCCTGGTTTAAGGATTACCTCCATCCTGCTGTTGAGAAATATTTTAGGCCTAATCCTGCCTTTCATGGCTCCTATCAGTGGAACTGGACCACAACAGATGAAGTTTTCTGGCGAAATAATTATAAGATCTGGATGTCTGCAGTCCGGAAATTTGCCAATATGGGTGGCGTTGTAGGGGCTGGCGAGGATGCCGGCTATATTTACATGCTTTACGGTTTCAGTCTTATCCGGGAACTGGAGCTCCTACATGAGGCGGGATTCCATCCTATAGATGTCATCCAGCATGCTACAGGCAACAACGCAAAAATATTAGGGATGGAAAAGAAACTTGGCCGGGTCCGGACAGGCTATCTTGCGGATCTTATTCTTGTTGATGGGAATCCCCTTGAAAATCTGAAGTTTCTATATCCTACAGGAGTTCAGGATTTAAAAGATGGAAAGTTAATCTATAGAGGTGGTGTTAAATGGACGATCAAAGACGGTTTTATTTATCATGCTCCTACAATGCTTGAAGATATTAAAAAGATCGTGTCACAAGCAAAGCAAAAATAATTCAGAAAGAGAGTCTAAAATTATAACAATATATTTAATGCTTGCGGGACTACTGATATCTCGAATTCCTTAAATCCGGAAAAGATGAAGCCGTCAGCTTGAATGTCTACTGGATGTTCAGGGTATACTTTGATTGATTGTGCCCGAATCGTTTCAACCTCTTTCATTTTTAGATGTTTTGCTTTGTATGCTGTGACTCCGATTATAAAAGTTTTAAAAAATGCAGATGTTGTGACGATACATGCATCTATTTTTCCATCAAAAGGGGAGGCTTCAGGGATTAGTTTTAATCCATGGGCAACGAAGGGAGTATTTAAAAAAGCAAGACCGGAAACCATACATTCTTTTTTTATCTTATTATATTCAATTGACAATTTTATGGGCAGCTTATTTGATGTAAAAGAATAAAAAGTTCCCAATGTTCCAGGAATTGTCTGCTTCAACAATCTGGATTTTAATCTTATCTTAAAATTTCTATTAAAATCGTCAACATATTGTTTGACTGTGACCCCCAGTCCAATGCTTAACGCGGCAAGAAAATAAAGTGGTTCCGAAATTCCCGGTGACTTGAGTTGCCCAATATCTATTTTTCTTGTTTTCCCTCTTTTTATGACATCACAGGCCAACCTGATTTTGTCAATTCCCAATCCTCGGACAAAATCGTTTGTAGAGCCAGTTCCTATCATTCCAAATGTATTTTTCTCTCCACCCCTCAAGATTTCTTTTACAATAATATTAAAAGTAGTATCTCCACCTACTCCAATAATAACCGGGTATTTAGTAGTTTTATTCTGAGCCAGTTCCTTCAGGTGACTTTCATTTTTAGAAACAAATAAATCATACTTAATGTTATTATTATGAAAATACTTTTCTATTTTATTCCTAACATGCAGAGATTTTCCTCCTCCTGAGGCTGGATTTAATAAAACAGCTATTTCTTTCATAAATATTGATTCTATCAGAAATAATATATGGAATAAAGTTAGCGAAAATATATCGAAATAAATTAACCTGGATAATTCAGATGGACGTGGATTATTTACAGATAGAAGAAGGTGTCGGCAGTATTTATGAATAATACAGGTTATTAGCGTTGTATCAATTCTTTAGGCTCCGGAATGTTTGGGAGCAGTTTGATTCTCTCGGGAAGAGGAGGATCAAATTTTCCATTTCCATCCACGTCAATGAAGATCGGATTGGTTAAAGCATAAGGGAGGATTGCATTCTGTATCAGCCCATTCCAGGAATATCGCTGCAGGACTGGATAGAGAGAATCTTTACCCAGTACTTCGACAACAATGTAGGAATCATTCTCCAGCCTTAAGTCGAATCGGTATGTGAATTTTTGAATAACCTCTTTTTTGGTTTTAACAGGGAAGATGATCTCCCTCTCTCCATTTTTGATTAACCTGACTTCATCTACTGCGATCCAGGGAGCACTTTGAACTTTTATCCCAATCTCAACTTTCCCTTTTGAGGCTGTGAAGGAATCCCCAGGCACGTATTTGCTGTTAACTTTAAACTCTACTATGGGACCGTTGCTTGTAAAGGAGTGCCCTTTTTTAATAGACCCAGCAAGAGCGTTCCAGTTCAAGTTATCATTCTCTTCTCCATCATAGATAACGTAAGTACGCGAATACCCGGGTTCTCCTCTGTCTATTGAATGGGAATCTGAAGAACCCATTAAAGGGAAATAGTAACCCCGGTTCAGAAGATGAAGCCAATCTTCAATAGCAACAGAATTTGAGGAATAATAATAGGGACCGTTCATGATCTCCAGCACATCAAAAGATGTATCAAAATTCTCTCTAGCAAAAGCTGCGGATTCAATGTCCAGTAGGCAATTGTTAAAATATCCTATGGTCCCGGATCTTGGGTGGTTCACCTGAAGGATGGCCTCAGGGTCTTTTTTCCGGCTGGCTTCAAAAAGGGGAGCTGCCTCTTCAGAAACAGGATTAATTGCACCGTTGTTTTCCTCATCAAGTCTTTGTTTTAAAGGATAAGTGTTATAGTGGATTACCCCGCCGGTGGTCACTTCATTTCCGACAATAACAGCCAGGTATTTGTTCAGGCCAAGTTTTTTTAGTGTCGGATAGTAATCTATGATGTAATTGTGGTCAGTTGCCATTGCCACATCTACTCCCTCGGCTACGACTGATTTTATCCTTTCGGGAATCCGCATTCTCCCATCTGATTCCTGGGTATGCATGTGAGGATCGACCGAGATAAGATTTGGCGTTTTTAATACTTTATCTATACAAAAGATCAATTCTTGCAATTCGCCCTTTAATATTTCAACGATTTTTTTATCTATCGAATATTCCGGCCCTCTTGAAGCATGAACGAGATAGGTTCCTACTGCTAATTTCTCTTCCAGACCTTCTCTTTGAGGAAAACAGGAATTTTTAAAAGTTTCCCAGCCTTTTCCGTTCTTGGTTGGATTTTCAGGTTTAAAATAGGGAGTTTTAGTTGGGGCAAGCCCGATAAAAGTGACTTTCCCCGGCACAAATTCTCCTTTGCTGTTTTGAATTTTCACTTTCACTCTTCCAAGTGAAGGAGCTTGAAGCACGCATAAGCTCTCCTCTTCTATTCCAACAGCCAGGAGTTTTTCGCTTATGGCGGGGAAGAAGTTTGCTCTCACCTGGTATGTTCCTTTTGGAAGAGGAACTTTTAGAAAAAATGGATTTTCCAGAAAGGAGCGGAAAAAAATAGAAGAAGAAAAAGCATCTCTGACAACTACTTCCATCAAATTTCCACTGAAGTTTTTGAAATGAATGGTTGCCTCTTCTGGCTCGATATTAAAAAGGTCATAGATTTTCTGGAGTAACATATCGCCTTGAGTATCCACGAGTAAAATATGGCGAACTTCAAAATCTTCTTTGGGAGCTAATCTTCCTGGTAGAAGTTCTTTTTCATCTGGGAGAGGGTTAAGATTGATCCAGGAAAGGTAATGTCCATTTTTCTGGTAGACTCTGAAGGTCAAATCAGGATGTTTTTTCCTGTGGAACGGGCTAAAAGAGTAACTGTTGAATGCATTAAAATAGAGATAATATTCCAGCTCTTCAAATTCCTTTTTTCCTGTGTTGGTCAGTGTTGAAGTGATATTTATTCTTCCTTCATGAGGGAAAAATTTGTAGAGAGTTTTAACCTGGGCTTTTGCCCCTTTTTTCCCTTTATATGAAGCAGTAGCTTCAAAAGCCAGAGCTCCTTCCGATGTTAGTTCTTTTAAGGGGGTGACGGAGGAATAGGTTAGATATTCTCTTTTTTTCTTTATTCTGAAAACTGGTGAGCCGATATTCAGGATGCTTTCTAATTTTTTCCCCGCAGGAACAAAACTGATAATACTGCCCATAGCGTTGGCGGTTGGATAGTTTGTTAAAGTATTCCAGGTCCTTTTACTTCCTCCGATTAGTGCCAGGATTTTCCCGTCGGAAACAAGAATATCACCGCTTTTCCAATTACTGCAAAATTTCTCGGGTAGATCATCCACGGTTTTTATAACTTTGACCTGAAATTCTGTTCCCTGGAGAAATAAAGGAACAAGGAGAAAAAGCGCTATAAAGATGGCTTTAAAAAAAGTTTTCATTGTATGACTCCCTTAAGGGTATATAAATTTTTGTTATGGTTTTCAAGCAGTAAAGATAGTTACATTATACTAAAAAAAAAATGAATTCAAATGATTTTCATCTGCAGTAAGAATATCCAAATTCGCAGCTCAAATAAGATTTGGGAAAAAGCTGGGCTCCCAATCAGATTTTTAACGCCATTCTCCTTTTGGCCTTTTCGGCTACTGCGTAACTCGCTATGCTCAAACATACTCGCAGGTCGACTCTGTCGACTTCCCTCGAAAGCCAAAATCCGAAGGCTAAATCTTCAATGGTCGCCTACGCTATTTCCCAAATCTTAATATATCCAAAGATAACGCCAGGCTTTCCAGAAGATTTTGTTTTATTTGCAATAAAAAGAGTGTTTCGATAAAATCAGCTTGCTCTTAATTAGGATTTTCTGAGGCTAACTTTTTTGGATAAAAAAGGACTGGAAAGAATTCACGAGGTCAGAGGAGAGAAGTTTTTATTAGCGGTAGAAACTTCAGATGACCACCTCGAGTACCAGAAGTATGAAGAGCTGAGGCATAAGATCTGGGGGGAACCAAAAGATAATCTACCTGGCACGCGAAACATGATGTGTGAAAATTTTCTACATGACGGAAGTAGTCTTTTTATCGGTCTTTATGCTGAGGATAATAAAGGATGTTTTAAGCAGGATACAGAGCATCTTGTCGGGTTTTCATATGGGTTTGTTGGAGTTATGGACAAAGAAATTGCCTTTAGAGAGTCTGATAATCTCCAATTTTATTCCCAGTACACATGCGTTAGGCAGGGTTTTCAGCATTTTGGATTTGGAGTCAAAATAAAAGAATTTCAGAGAGAAATACTTTTAGAGATGTTTGGAATTTATACTGTGACCTGCACTTATGACTCTTTGACAGGAGTTAACGCTTACAGAAATATTCATCACTTCGGGATGGATGTTGTTGAATACAGAGAAGATTATTACGGAGACTTTGGAGGGCTGTTGAATAGAGTTGATATTCCTTGCGACAGGTTTTTTGTTTCCTGGGATCTGAAAAAGGAAATTCAAAGGCCTGAGTATGATTTGGAATATTTGATTGACTCAGGATATATGGTTGTCAGAGCAGGAATCGAGAAAGTCAATGGCTCGAAAAGACCTGTTGAGCTTGAAGTGGTCAAAGACTTAAATCTTCGTTTAGACCATGAATTCCTGCTGGTCGAGATTCCTGTTGATTTTTATAAAATGTTAAAAGAGACAGATGTTCCCGAGAGCAAAGTCAGGAATATTCCCATCGAATGGAGGATAAAGACAAGACAGGCTTTCAAGACGCTATTTAAAAGAAAGTATAAGATTATTGATTTCAAGCAGATAAAAAAAGAAGGGCACAAAAGAGATTTTTATATTTTAAAAAAATAAGAGAGCTCTCTAAAAGGCTCTCTTTGTTTAGCTGTATGATTAAGGTTCGATTCCTTTTTTCCCTTTAGAACCGGGATGAAGGCTTTTTGAGTTTTATTATTTTTTAGGAGATCTGGGATGAAAAAAGTACTGCTGAAGTTTTTCCTTCTATCAATAACTGTAATGATTATTACAGGTTTCTCTATTGCTGCTAAAATTCATTTAAAAAACGGAGTTATAATTCAGGGTGAAATAATTGATTTTGATGACACTTCTGTAAACATAAAAGACCCACTGGTTGGAATGGTAAAGATCTCAAGAGGAAGAATCAAAAAAATCGAGCCCCCGCTTGAGATAAAAGCAAAGAAAAAGAAAGCTGTAGCAGAGATTTCGGGACAGGAAGATCCTTACGATATGGACTATCCAGCGGGAGAGTGGAAAAAAAAGTCGATAAGTTTTTATTTCGGGGGAGGATTGCTTAATATTAATGGCGGCGATTTAAACGGGATGATTGGAGACTGGAATGAGGCCTACAAAGATTATGATGATTATTTCCCCACTGCTGATTTTAGTGCTGATTGGGCGGAGATAAAACGGCTTCAGAATTATAAGGGAGAAATCCTGTTTAATCTGAATCCCTCCTGGAGTATTGGCTTTGGTATGGAGTATTTAACACATAAGTTTTTAACCAGGGACAATATTAGAGAGTTAACCTACAGCTTTGATGAAAGCGGAACAGAGTATGAAACCGGATATTATTATGATTGGTTAATTGATGCGGATGATTTATGGGAGCCTGAATATACATTAACAGCTGTACCTCTTACTTTTAATGTTTATTTTTACATTCCTTCAAGTGGGACGTCAGAGCTTTTTATCACAGCAGGGATTGGGTATTATTTTGGAAAGCTTAAATATAATGAAACCTACGAGTATGTTGAGGGATACCAGGAGCGTCATTACGGTGATGATGACACTTACTGGTACAGCTGGATAGATGATTATTCATATGAAGGAACTTATTCTTATGAGGCTAAATGTCAAACAATAGGATTTCATGGAGGAATTGGCATAAACTTCAGACTTACCTCAAGTATTTTTTTGGTAGTTGAAGGTAATTATAGGTATGTTAATTTTAAAAACTGGGAAGGAAACGGGAGTGATGATTGGAGCTGGGATTGGGAATATGGCTGGTCAGATTTGGGTTTTACTAATGAAAGTGAAGATGTGACTGAGGAATGGGAAGGGAAAATTTGGTATTGGGAATATGATGATCCTGACACATTAAAACAGTATAAACGTATTTCTTTGCTGGAGGAAGAGCCCGAAGCTGATGTAGAAACAAAAAATGTACGTCCAGCAGAGATCAATCTTAATGGATTTTCCTTGAGAGTAGGAATAAAAATCAGTTTTTAGTCAATCCAGGTTGAATTAAAGTGATTCTTTAATAAATTTGAAGGATAAGAACTTTATAAAACTATGTAGATCAAGGAGGAAGATCATGATCAGAAATGGAGCTTTTAGTTCTATCAAGCATTTATTTGTTATCACAATTATTCTTTTTTTCGGGACATTTGCATTTGCCCAGAAACAAGGGAATCCTCTTATTTTGCAGGAGATGAGCTGGACAGATGTTGAGGAATATCTGAAAACATGCGACATGGTGATCATTCCTCTGGGTTCTACCGAACAGCATGGCCCTCATATGCCTCTGGGTACGGATTATTATGAGGCAATGGGCATGTCAAAGTTGATCTCTGCCCGAACAGGTGTTGTTGTTGCTCCGGTTCTATTGGCTGGTTACAGTGTGTACCATTCCGGGTTTCCTGGAACGTTGAGCCTTAAGCCTGAGACCATGGAACAAGTTCTTTTTGAAACCGCAGAGATGCTTATGAAGTATGGTTTCAAACGGTTTATGTTCTTTAACTATCATGGAGGAAACTATGTCGTGGAAAGTAAAGTTATTCATAGAATCAACCACACAACTGAAGCCATAGCTGTTGCTATAGGAGCAGGCAGTCCTATCCAGAGAGGAAGGTACCAGGAGAAACACGAGGTTCAGGATGAGCATGCCGGGATTGGAGAAACATCCATGATGCTCTATCTCAAGCCTGGACTTGTGAAGATGGAGAGGGCAAAAAAATCGAAAATGACATATAATGAAAAATTACAGGAGCTCTGGATGCTTTCTCAGAAACATCCAGAACTGGGAATGGTTTTTAATGCTTTAAGAGGAGTCCCTGTTGAAACAAAAAAGGGCGGAGCGAGTCATGAACTCTCCAGCAATGGAATCTGGTCTTTAAGTGATCCGAAAATGGCAACAAAAGAGCGCGGAGAGAAGCAGGTCAAAGGAATGGCGTCTTATGCTGTCAAGTTTATCGAAGCCTGGAAAAAGACTAAAAAATAGTTTGTTTTTACCGTATAAAAATAAAATGGACTGTTTTTAAGCACTATGTTTAGATATCTTTGGAAAGGAGTTATTATGAAAATAAAAGGATTAACGGCAGTAATCTCTATTTTATTCATTTCTGTTATTTGGCTGGTTTCCTGTTCTCCAAAATTAAAACTGGAAGAAGAAACTTTAAAAGTCAAGATAGAAAAGATTCATGATAATGTTCTTACAGTAGATACACACAGTGACACTCCTTCTCGATTGTTAGGAGGGGAATGGAAGATAGGAGAGCGCCATGAACCCGGGCAGAGAGGGAGTGGAAAAATCGACCTTCCACGGATGGTTGAAGGCGGCCTGGATGCTGAGTTTTTTGCGGTTTTTATTGGTCAAGGTCAAAGAACACCTGAAGGTTACGCCAGTGCAAGAGAGAGAGCCACACGAATGTTGGATGCCATTCATAAGATGTGTGAGGATTACCCGGATATGGTGGAACTTGCGACATCACCGGAGGACGCATACAGGCTGGAGAGATTAGGAAAACGAGCAGCTTTTATTGGAATGGAAAATGGGTATCCTATCGGAAAAGACCTTTCCTTGATAAAAAAGTATTATGAAAGAGGTGTACGTTATATTACCCTCTGTCACTCAAGTGATAATGACATCTGTGATTCTTCCACGGATAGACGCAATCCAGAAGATAATGGATTGAGTGACTTCGGGAGAGATGTTGTTGCAGAGTGCAACCGGTTAGGAATCATGGTGGATCTCTCCCATGCGTCTGACAAAACCTTTTTTGATGTGCTTAAAGTTACAAAAGCGCCAGTAATTGCCTCTCATTCCAGTGTACGCTCCATTTGTGATCATCCGAGAAATCTTACAGACGAAATGCTCAGAGCCTTAGCCTCAAACGGAGGCGTCATTCAGATTTGTTTTGTTTCAAGTTTTGTCAAGAAGGCAAAACCAAATCCGGAAAGAGATAAAGCTTTGAGTCAATTAAGAGAGAAATATGGTTCGTTAAGAACAACAAGGGATGAGGCTCAAAGGGAGAAAATTCGCCAGGAATACAGGGCAATCCTCGAGAAATATCCGGTGGACCGGGCAACAGTTAAAGACCTTGTTGATCATATAGACCACGTTGTTAAGCTGATTGGAGTGGACCAAGTGGGAATAGGCACAGATTTTGATGGCGGAGGGGATATTGAAGGTTGTGATAATGTCAGTGAGCTCCCCAATATTACCGTGGAGCTTGTTCGCCGCGGCTATTCTGAAGATGAAATCCGGAAGATCTGGGGAGGAAACATTATGCGTGTATTCAGGAAAGTCGAGCAGATAGCTGAAAAAACTCAATTAAAATAAATCAGTCTCAAATGAAATATCAAATAGAATTTGTAAATAAATTTTACAAAAAAAATCTTTAAAATCAAGCCAAAATCCTATAACTTATTCATATCAAATAAGTTATCTATCCAGACAAATTGGCATAAAAATTGCGCCTTAGTTGCTATTAATTTAATGATAATTTATTATTAAAAGAAGGCAAAGATGTTCAAAAAGTCTTATCTGAAGGAAATTTTCAGCTTTGTTCTTGTTCTGGTTTTAATGTTCTCTTTGTTGAATTCTGCAGAAATTAACAGTAAAAAACCTCGATACGGAGGAGTTTTTCGACTTAAATCCTTTGCTAATGTATTCAGGATGCAGCTTGACCCTGCAAGCCCTGAGTCCTATGTTTTTCTCTCGGAACAGATTTACGATGGCTTGGTCAGACTTGATAAAAATTTAAATATTGTGCCTTCTCTGGCTGAGTACTGGGAAATATCTCCGGACGGTAAAAGATATACGTTTCATCTAAGAAAAGGAGTCAGGTTCCATCATGGAAGTGAGCTTTCAGCAGAAGATGTGAAGTTTTCTCTTGAGCGGCTCCTTGATAAAGAGACAGAGTCCCCTTATTACCAGTTTTTCCTCCCGAGGGTTGTTGGAGCCATTGATTTCAGGGAAGGAAGAGCTAGAGATGTGGCTGGATTTAAGGTCCTTGATAAACACACATTCGAGATTCATTGGACAAGGCCTTTTGTCTCTGCCTTATATGTGATGAGTATGCATTTTTGTAAGATCCTCCCTCGAGAACGCGTGGCCGGACGGGAAAGTAGATTTTTTTATAAACCATCTGGTACTGGACCTTTTGCTTTTGAATATTGGAAGAGAACTCCAAAAGGAGAAATTGTTGGAGTATGGCTGGAACGAAATGAACAGTATTTTAGCGGAAGGCCTTATTTAGCCGCAGTGGAATTCTGCCCTTATTTCACCCTTGACCATTTTTTAAACGAGGAGATAGACTCTATTCCTGTCCTTTCAGATAAGTTACTCAAGCTCGATTTTCAGATTTTCCTGGATGGCTTGCTTAATCCAATATTTTTAGGAATGAGCTGCCATATTCCTCCCCTTGATAATCCTATAGTCAGAAAGGCCATCTCTTACGCGCTCAACAGAAGGGAAATTGCTCGAGAGACGTATGATTTGAAGTACTCGCGTCAAGTGATGAATAATTATATCCCTTCCAGGTTAAAAGGATTTTTTCCAAGAGATTACGAAGGGACCTTTGATCTTGATAAAGCAAACCAGATGCTTCGGAAGGCTGGCTTTACGGTTGAGAAAGAATTCCCTACTCTTACTCTTCTTTTTGATTTGCCAAGGACAGAGCTGAAATTCAAAATTTATAGAGCCCTCAAAAAACAGCTTGAAACTTTGGGGATAAAAATAAGATTGAGTTATTATAGATCTTTGAAGGAGGTCAAAGACTTTAAAAATCCCTATTTGATTCTATCCGGGAGAGTAATGAGCTTCCCTGATCCTGAAGATATTATCCGGCCTCTCTTTTTTTCAAAATCTGTGTTTAATATTTTTGGTTATGCCAATCCAGAGCTGGACAGGCTTCTACAGGCAGCTGAGGTTGAACGGAGCTGGACAAAGAGGATAGATCTTTTTCATCAAATTGAAAAGATTTTGTACTCCGATGTTCCTTCTATCCCTCTTTTTTCTCATCAAAACAGAGTCGCAATGCAGCCTTATGTCAAGGGAGTCGAGGTGCCTCCTTTGGGATTCTATTATT
>JADHWO010000064.1 GCA_016783445.1 Candidatus Aminicenantota bacterium | reverse complement strand
ATTGGTATGCGTATTTATTAAAACATTTGGCCAAAAAAAACAAATTTTTGATGTGCCATAAATATCTGGAAACAAGAGTTAATAGGTTACTAATATGTTTGATTAAGGTAAATACGTTGATAAAGAAAATTCATATTACTTTTTTTTAACTTCTTTGCCTTTCTTATCTCTGTATTCTAAAGCTTTCCTTGTTTCAAAATAAATTTCAGAACAGAAATGGAGAATTTCATCTCTTTCGAATTCACTTTCAGCAATTTTTTTAAATGAATTAGAAATATATTTGAGACCCACGTCTGTTTTATACTCTGGGAATCTAATATTTTGAAAGGCAAGAATTGATATACAAATTTGTAATCTTATTACTTCGGAAAAACTCAAGTCCAATAAACCAGTTCTTTTTCTAATATGCTTCTCTAACCATTGAGGTAAGAGAACCTGATATGATTTCATCTCTTAAATCCTCCTATTTGAATTAATATTAACATGTTTTTTGGAAATAACAATAAATTTTTATATTGATATATAAATTGTTTTTATGTATATTAATATTACTATTATTATAAATAATATTCATTTTAATGTTTTATATAATAATTTAAATAATACATCAAAATTTACGTGACTAAAGAGGGCGATATTAAGAAAACAAAAATTGTGTTTCTGATTCTGAACAAACTTCCAGGGCCAATGAGAAGAAATCGCCATGTATTATATCTGATTTTATCCTTATTTATTTTATCCTCATCATTTCTATCGTTTCCATCAGAAACGATTATTTTGTCCTCAGCGAATAGCGTTAGAGAAGATAAGTTTAATTTGCTTCTTATTACTATAGATACACTCAGGGCAGATAGGCTGAGCTGTTACAGCCCTGCACACGTTAAGACTCCGAATATTGACAGCCTAGCCTCTAAGGGGGTCCTTTTTACAAGGGCTTTTGCCCATACCACAACTACCCTTCCATCCCATACAAATATTCTCTTAGGAACGACCCCCCTTTTTCACGGAGTTCATGATAATATCAATTTTAATATAAAAGAAAAATTTTTAACTCTAGCTGAGCACCTTAAAGAAAAGGGCTATTCAACTGGGGCATTTGTCGGAGCATCCCCACTTGATTCAAGATTTGGTTTAGACCAGGGATTTGATGTATACGATGATGACTTTTTACCTGTTGGAGCACCAAAACTAACTTCTGGAGAACGAAAAGGAGAAATAGTAGTTAATAATGCTCTTAAATGGTTAAAAGGCCAGCAAGGTTTGTGGTTTCTATGGATACATCTCTTTGACCCACATTATCCTTATGAACCTCCCGAGCCATTCCTGACCCAATATAGAGACAAGACTTATGATGGCGAGGTGGCTTACATAGATTTTATTCTTGGAAAATTATTTCAGTATATTCAAGTTAACAAATTGTTCGAGAAGACTAAAGTTATTTTCACGTCAGACCACGGAGAATCCCTGGGTGAACATGGCGAACCAACTCATGGAACTTTTGCTTATAATTCTACTTTGTGGATTCCCCTTATTATCACTATCCCAAAAATCAAACCGAATAAAGTATCTCAATTTGTCTCTCACATAGATATTTTTCCAACCGTATGTGAGGCCTTAGGAATTGAAGCCCCCTCATTCCTACAAGGTGTTTCTCTTATGCCTCTTATAAGGGGAGAAAATTGGCCAACACGTCTTTTGTATTTTGAGTCACTCGAAGCTTATTATAATTTTGGATGGGCCCCACTGCGAGGTTACATAAACGGAAAAGAAAAATTTATTGACTCCCCAATACCAGAGCTTTATGAATTATCCTTGGATTTTGGAGAAAATAATAATTTAGCTAATGATAAGAATCTAGGAAAATATAAAGAAAATTTAAATAAGATTACCAAACGCCATTCCAACCCAGACAAAATTAATGCGAGAAATAAGCTTGATAAGAATACTCTGGAAAAGCTTAGAAGCCTTGGTTATATTGGCAATCCAACGGCACCTAAAAAAGAAATATTTACAGAAGAGGACGATGTAAAAACACTTTTTCCTCTCTATAACAAAGCTGTCGACGCATACAAACATAGGGAAAAAGGGGAGATAGATAAAGGAATTTCCCTTTTAGAGCAGTTCATAAATGAAGAAAAAAGAATAGATTTCGCTTATGTTTTTTTGGCTAAATTATACAAAGAAAAAGGAAAAAATAAGGAGGCATTAAAGGCTTTACAAGAAGGTCTTGAGCAGCATCCCATTAGCTACGAAATTCTTTCTGTGTATACTGAATATTTAATGGAGTTAGACCAATACGATATCATCATTTCTATACTTACTTCTAGATACTTTCCTCAAATGGAACAAGACCCTGAATTTTGGAGTATGTTAGGTTTAGCCTATTTAAAAAAGGGCAACATTGAAGATTCGATTATGGCCTTTGAAAAAGCCGTCTCTGTAGATGATGAGTATGTGGATGCCTTATTCAATCTTGGTTCAATCTATCTATCAATTTTCTTAAGAACTAAAGGACAAAATGAATTACAAAAAGCTCTGCGAAATTTAAAGAAGGCAATAGAAATAGATCCTAGTTATGCTAAAGCATATAATAGCCTGGGTGTTGCTTACTTCCAAGCAGGCGATTGGGATAATGCGATTTATTGTTGGGAAAAAACTGTCCAGTTAAGCTCGGAATTTGAAAAAGCAAATTATTATTTGGGTCTAATGTATCTTTCTAAAGGAAGAAAGGATAAAGCATTATTGTTTTTTGAAAAATATGTAGCAAAATTTTATAATTCCCTTTCTATTGAAGAAAAAAATAAATTAGATGCTTTTATTCTCAAAGCAAAAGAAAAAAAATAAGCTGATTTATTTTTTATCAATTTTCCTTTTAAGCGGAAGCCAAATCCCCTAAATCCCCTCTTTTATCTGATTCCAGTTTTTAATTTTATATCTTTTTATCCTAACTTCGCCTGTTTCTTCTGAAGAATAAATATCATAAAAAAAGCCATTTTTGATGATTCTTGGAGTAAAAGGAAGCTCTGTCGTATAAAGGTAATAGCCGTCCTGACTGAATATATCAAATTTTCTCTGTTTGTTTTTTTCAAAAACTGATTTTACTTTTCTGACATATATTCTTCCTTTATCATCAGATAAAATTCTGTCAAAAAATGGTCGATGTTTTGGAAAATTAGCTGCTTCTTCAACTACATCTCTGGGCCATTTCCTCCCCTCTTGAGCTGTATCTTCAATGGCATCATTTATGATTTTGTCTTTTTCCTTCTGACTGATGGACAAAAAGGGCTCATCTTTTTTAACTATTAAATAATTATTACCATTCTGGTCTAATAAAATTAATTTGTATTCAGGGCTGTAACCATAAACAACTCCCATTTTAAATACAGGAGAAAAATTAAGAACTGGACTATAATCGTGAGTAAGACTAAACGCGCTATCTCCTCTGACAACTGTACTCATTCCAGCAAACTCAGAAATATTCTTAATTATTTTCCCTGTCGAGTCTATAATAACTACTCCAAAATTTTGACCTTTTTTTGAGCTGATAAAGCCGCTGGCAACAATCTTTCCCTCTAAATTCACTGTATATCCAAGAAGATAAATTGGAACCACAAAGCTCTTTATGGATTCCCCTCTAAAATTGAACATCTGAATCTTCCGCATCCCTGAAACATAAATATTACTTTGACTATCAAGAACTATATCAAAAGGGCTCATAAACTCTCCAGGACCCTGTCCTTTTCTGCCAATTGTCTGAAGATAATCTCCATTCTTATCAAACTTCTGCACCCTGTGATTTCCAGCATCTAAAACATAAATATTTCCCTGACTGTCTACATTAATGTCATATACGCGGTAAAACATATAATTATTTTCTTCCTCATTTCCGATCACCAGGTCTTCTTCCAAATCAAAAACTATTTCACCAAAAAAAGACTCATCTGGGTTTTTAACAACTTTAACTCCATTTTCAGATCCAACTTCCCCTATCCATTCAGCCTTCTGTTTTTTGCATACTAAAGAAAAAATAAAGAAAAAAATGCTAAATATGATTAAAACAAATTTAGCTTTTATTTTCATTTTCCCTCCTATAAAAAAGAATTTTTTGATTCTTTTCTTGACCTAGCTCATCTTAGAATTGAAGACCGGGAAAGTCAATGATATAATCTTATACAATTAGAAAGAAGGAGGAAATTATGGTTTGGGAGCTCCGCATTTACTTTTTAGACAATGTGTCAAAAGCATTTGAATTTGTTTCTTTAAAAGAGGCTGAAGGCAAAAAAATGGAAATTATAAAATCCGGGCTCGAAATTAGAGAAAGCTGGGGAAGGACAATTTACCCAGCACATATGATCAAAAAGATTACAATAAGAAAAATAGCTAAAAAATAATCAGCCTGAATTATAAAATGGGGACAGACCCCATTTTATAACTTTTTTATGAATACCAGGTCGGCATCTTTTTGATATTAAGGAATTTCTTTTCACGAATAATTTTTGTCAATCTCTTTATTCAAGTACTTTAAAGAAAATTGCAGCTAAAAATCCCAGCAGTGTAGAAAACCCACTTATTGCCCCGCCTTTATGAAAAGCCTCCGGCATCATGGTCTGAGCAATCATGGTCAGCATGGCGCCAGCAGCCATGCCTTCTATAAGCGCAAAAAGAAAATCAGGAGCTCCCACAAAAAATATGTTTCCGAAATAAGCGCCAACTCCTGTTAACATCATCAATGACGTCCACATCCAGAAGATTTTAAGAAAAGAATAGCCATGTTGGCGCATGCCGACCGAACTGGATAACGATTCAGGGTAATTGGAAAGAAATAAGCCTGCAATTAGTGAAAGACTGATTGAAGAATGGAGCATGCTCGACCCAATAACCAGAGATTCGGGAATACCATCAAGCAGGATGCCTAGCCAGATAGCAAGTGGTGCACCACTATGCGCCGACGCCTCTTCTTTAATTTCAGTATCGGTAGGGATTGTTATTACTTCATCCAGGTTATCTAATGCTTTCCGTTCCCACTGTTTTGCCTTTTCGGGATCTATCGTTTGCTTCTCTTTCAAGTCAGTAATTCTAGCGCTGACAAGTTTTTTTACAGCTTCAGCAAGTCTTGGGGAATTTCGTATTAGTAAATCAAAATGTTCTTTCAGAATGATCCACACCTTAGTATCAGTAGCTGTGACCGCAGTGGCAGAACGAGGCTCTCCGGTCATAATTGCCATCTCGCCTAAAACATCGTTCTCTTTTAATTCCGCAATCTTACGCATATTGCTTTTTACATCAACAATATCGACTTTCCCGGATTCAATAATGAAAAGACTATCACCGGGTTCACCCTGTCGCAGGATGGTGCTTCCCTTTTGATATGTCCGGCTGCTCACATAATGAACCAAGGCCTGAATTTCTTCTGGAGGCAAATGGTGAAAGAGAGGAATTTGACTCAATTTCTGGCAGATCTTTTTATATTGCCGAATTTTTTTCTTTCTCAAATAATTGATCGTGGTCGCTGCTTTTCTTAAGAATCCTCCTTTATTATTAACAACATGATTAAGTCCAACAAAAAACAAGCCACCTAGAATACATCCCAAAGCCAGAGGATAAAAATCGCCCTTTTCTAACGCGTCACCAACTAAATCTATTGTCAAGGCAGCAAGAAGCGCACCGCCGCCAAAAGCCAATAAAAACGCCACAATCCTGTCTTTAGGTTTCCAGAATCTACTGGTAAGCGCCCCAAGAGGAAGGGCAACCGCACTTATTAAACCAAAGATTAAAGCCCTGAAAGCAAGCCCTTCTAACATGATTAGCTCTTGTGCTCCTTTATCTTCCTTAACAACTCTTTTAATACCTTTTCTTCTTCCTGAATTTCAAGCATTTTAAATGAAATCAATCTTTGTGCAACTCTGGCAGTGGATATAGCTTGTTCAATATTGGGCTTTCCCTTTTTTAATAAATTAATTTCCTCTTCTAATGTTTGGATCAGATTTGTATTTACAAATGGATGCCTTTTCATAACTTATCTCCTTCCAAGGAAATTTCCTTTATCCCAGCTTTTTTTCCTATGAGGCGACCTTCGCCCTCCTGTCTTTTTTGTAAAACTGGGAGGCCAGGCTTTCTCTGACCCCTACTAGCTTCAAATCCTCTAAGTTGTTGATTTTAGCAAAAAACTGGCACGCCCGGAGGGATTTGAACCCCCGACCTTTGGATTCGAAGTCCACCGCTCTATCCACTGAGCTACGGGCGCACTGTTGATTTATTCTACCATGCGCCCCATCCACGTCACAACTTAAAAGCTCCACTGACCTGCCCCCATTTATTGCTACACCTGTAGAGTTAGGACTCCTTGGTTATAAGCCTCTGGAGCAGGTGGTTTATAGCCCAAAGAACTATGCGGCCGGAGCTGGTTGTATTCCCTTCGCCAGCTCTCTATAACTACCCTTGCTTCCAACAGAGTATCAAAGATCTCTCCGTTGAGCAACTCATCCCTAAGTTTCCCAATGAATGACCCCACATATCCGTTCTCCCAAGGACTTCCGGGCTCAATGAACAAGGTACTGACTCCAATTTTGGCTAGCCACTGCCTTACTGCTTTTGCCGTAAACTCGGGCCCATTATCAGAACGAATATACTCTGGGGTACCTCGGCTAATGAACAAGTCGTACAACTGTTCCAAAACATCCTGAGACCTGATTAAGAAGCACTTCGGCTTCCCGAAGCATGCTGATAATCTGTTCGGCTGTGTATCGTTTCCTGCCCATATCCTTCTCCTTTCGTCCAAGAAAATTCTAACACATCTCCTGAACCGATATTAGGGGGGCAGGTCACCATGCCAATCAGTTGCTGTCCTTAGTTTTTTTATGCTCGTTGCGTAACAAGAAATAGAAAAAATAACAAAAGCCAATAAAGTAAATATTGATATGATTTTTTTATTCATGATTCCCCCTTATTTATAGTCACGAACACGAGCATACTTGCGTAATTTGGCCAGAGCTATTTTGATTGCCGAATCAGTCATTCCTTCAATTTGAATTGTTTTATATTTTCCTTCCCCTGCACCAGAAATTCCTCCAATTATCCCGAAAGCCAGTCCACCTATTACTGCGCATATTCCAGTACCGTTGTCCCACATAGGGACTGTACCTCCAACTGCCGCTCCTATAGCCGCACCCCAAACTGCAATAAATGCAATACCAGCCCCAGTCCAAACTTTGGACTCCCTAACAATTGTAATAAGCTTAATATCCTTAATATCCACTGATATATCGGCTCCTGTTTCTGAATCCAATAACAAAAGTGATTGCTGTGGAATTTTCACTGAAACGAGTTCTCCTGTTATCAACTGTCTGTCTTTTTTTGTGATTATGAGCGTAGCTCCATGTTTTTCTCTTTTACTTCCAAGAGTTCTAAGAGAAGCACAATTTATAGTCACTAAAGAGATGACAAGGAACAACGATATGAATTTTTTCATTTTTACAATAACCTTAACCTTTCCTGTTTTTTCTTAGAATGAACAATTTAGGGGGAGTATTTTTCAGTCCTTAAAATAAAATCTTATTCCGATTTTTACTTCTGGTCCCCCAAAATGAATATCTTCCTTTGAATATCCATACTCGTCTGTTTTCTCTAATTTTGTTTTTCCAACAATCTGTTTCACTTCACCGAAAATTATAACTCGATTTAAAACCTCAGATTCAATACCAACAGTAAAGTGGGGGGCGAATCCCTTTATCTTGTCAGTTTCGGTTTCACTATCAGTTCCATAATAAGGGCTCTGAAATGTCCATTCTTCTTTAATAGTCATTGAATAATGCCCAACTCCTAATCCGACATATGGCGAAAATCTTTTTGTCACAGGTGTAATGAAAAGTAAGGTTACGCTTATCGGAACACCGCTATAAGTCATTTTACTAGAGGATGAATATGAATTGGATCTTGACTCATATGATTGTGTTGTTGAGGCATAACCAAATTCCCCCATAATGCCTATTCGCTCTGTAAATTGATAGCCCAGTTCGCCACAAAAGCGATATGAATTAAAATACATAACAATAGAATATGCTCCAACGCTAACACCGAGGCTAACTCCCCTTCCAGATTCTTCTGATACAGCAGGAGAAATAGTTCCAAAAATGAGGCATAAAAAGCACATGAGAATAATAATTTTTTTCATCTCTTTCCTCCTTTTTTAATGATATATATATTTACCCTTCCTCATTTGGAAGGGATAGGGATTTCCATTCTTGTATTAAGCCAAATTTTTTCATCTTCTAGCTTTTTTTCATCCCCTTCTATTTTTCTTTCGTTCTTCATTTTCTGCTAATAACTTAACTCCCTAAAATATAAAAGTTGTCAAAAAGTTGTTAAGAGTTTGTAAATAGTTTGTTAAGATTGCTACCCTCTTGCTATTGATTTTTTTGAGTGGGAATCTCCTTTTTTGACACGGCTATCTTACTCAACGTTAAAATAACTTGCCAATGTAGAGTTCCTTCTGTATATGCTTTCTTGCGGTCTGTATTTAAGGGCTACTTATCTTTAATGAAAATCCCAAGGGGGGAGAACAGGTCTCTTTGTTTGTGAGAGTTGAGGGAGTCATTGATCATAATCCCTTGGTGACTCTCCCAGTCGTCCCACTTTTATCGCTGGATCTGTTAATCAAGGGATAATTTTGTGAAAAAAGAAAGCTCAATGAGTGTTGGGATTCTCAGAACGAAGGGGATAATAGCAATTTCTAATAAAAACGTTATTCTGTTAACGGGAAACGAGCATCGATAATAAGCATGTTTTGGGATGATTATCTGAAATAATATCCCATTTTGTTATATAGTGACTCTACCCCATATAGCGAGTTGACATAATGGTTAGGTTTTTTTCTGATGCGATAGTTTCAGAAAGAAGCTATTGAACGAAGCCGCTACGCGACACCTATGGGTTTTCAATAAAGTGGATCTTAGGGTGTACAGTATCGTAAAGTTAATAATATATCTTTTAGGATGAGTAAGGCCTGCCGGATTTTTCTTAAAAGCGAGATTCTTCTAGTTTTCTCTAGAGCATTTTTTAGTAGCATGATACTCGAAAAGTCACATTTAGGCAGAGGAGTAGCAGGGCTATAGGGGGTAGCGTATCTGGAAGGATATTTATGTTTTGTTATACAGAGGATGGCTGCCATGTTCTCCTCTCTAATGGAGGGCTATTACATCTTACCGGCAGAATGACTTCTTTTCTTATCATTCTACCTTTTTTACAAAAGGGGCATTTTATAAGGTCTATCCCGCAGACTCGTAGTAAATATTCCTGCCAGGTCTCAGTCACATTTTTGTTCCCTGCCTTAACAGGACCTCCTAGAAGTTTACGACACTGATTTAACATTGTATTGCTGTTTCTATTAGCGAGAAGACCATAATATCTGATTTTTACAAACCTCTCTGGCAAGGCAATGCGGCGAAGCTCCTTTCGACTGACATGGAGATAAATCGTTGTTGTCTTCGGAGACTTGTGACCCAAAAGGAGCTGAATGTGATGAAGGTCTGTACCTGCCTCCAGGAGATGTGTGGCGAAAGTATGTCTGAGAGTATTTATCGATGCTGGCTTTGTTATACCAGCCAGAGCCTTGGCTTTTTTAAAAACCCTCTGGATCGACCTCTCTGTTAGAGGTTTACCTGGAAATCTACTTGTAACAGCCATTCTTTGGGACGATACTGCAGCCAATACTCCCTTAAAGCTTCAAGCGCTACAGTGGAGAGAATAGTGTAGCGGTCCTTTTTGCCCTTGCCCTGCCTTATCCGTAACACCATACGCTTACTGTCAATGTCAGAAATCTTAAGTCGTGCTGCTTCGCTCACCCTTAATCCTGAAGAATAAATGAGCATCAAAATGGCACGGTGCTTCACATTATGTGTAACCGAAAATACAGCCTCCACCTCCTCTCTGTCTAAAACAACTGGAAGGTTCCTCTCTCTCTTGGTACATGGGACCTTCTCCATAACCCACTTGCGACCAAGTGTCCTCTCATAGAGAAACTTCAAGGCGCAATAACACTGATTGACATGTGAATAGGATGCTCTCTTCTCCCTTATGAGATAAAGGAGATACTTTTTTATCTCCCTCTCTCCCAGATAGCGAGGTGATCTGTTAAAGTGACGAGAGAAGTTCCTCACCTGGCTGAGGTAAATATCCTGAGTTCTCTGACTCAGCCCTCTAATCTCAAGATCTCCTTTCATCTGCTCTCTTAGTCTTCCCATAATAAAGCCTCCTTTCTTTGAAATGGATTATCCACCGACTCATTTCGGCAGGATTGCAGGAGAACTTTATTAATTACGCAACTATTTAGCAAAAAAATCTGATTGTTATTTTGGGCCTAGTGAGAATGTAAGGATGCACTCTTAGTGAAAGAATAATTAGAAGGATGAGGTATCTACCGCGTAGCGGTTTAGTTCAACATCAGTTAGGCGACACAGCTTTATCCTGGAGGGAGGGAGGCCAGAGGAGCCGTTTTATGGAAAAGGAGTGTTTTTCTCAATGGGGGCTTCATTATTACCTAAATTAGAATTAGTTCTGAAAGACGAAAGAGAATTATTTGAGCAATTGTTATTATGGAATACTTGTGCGCACTGCACCATCAAGCCTTCGATGCAATAATGATGTTAGAGTCAACATGTCAAGAGCATCCTGTTCATTAATGCTCCATTTAATCTTAGGGGCATGAGCTGTTACATTACGGAATGTTCCAAATAATCCCTTAATCAAATTCATTAGTCCTTTATGCTCGCTAAGCTCTGTTTCTGTCTGGAGGCTGTTAAATGCTAAGTGTGGATATCCACCAAGGCTAATAGCGAATGCATCATCCATAAGCTTCGAACCATCAGATTTTAATCCTGACTTTTGGCGGATTTTATCAGCGACGCTCTTCGTTGCTTCAAATACAGCATGGAAGTAATTGTCTTGGAGTAATTCGGCACGACAGAAACGAAGAACATCAGGATGAATATTTCGTTCTGAGAGTTGTTTTCGAAGGCGGCCTGCTCTCTGTTCAGCCTCACTAAGGGTATGAACAGCCTCGGCATAATGAAGCTTGCCATCTTCCTCAAGAAAGAAACCTGCAAACGCAAGAGCTTTGTTTAAGCGGTTTCTTCGGAGGTCAAAGCCTTCACGATTATCCACATAACGCACTGGATTCATAGCAGCTTGTATAAAAGCAATAATATTATTTGCACATCCATCTGATTCTTGACGCTGGGATAATGCCTCGAACAAACGATGACGCTTCGTATATCCAGGAAGCGGATCATCGATTCTACAGTTATGCAGAAGTTTGCCTATTTCACTCCCAGTCAGTCCAGTATGGGTATCACCAAGGATATCACATAATTTTTGGAGCACTTCGAGTTCGAACTTTCGAATTTTAACCATTGCCTTCTAATTGCCTTTGCTCAGCAGTCTTTTTTCTTCAACGAGAAGCCAGGGCTTCAGGGTCTTTGGCTTCCACCCGCCTCTATCCGATAACATCACAGACAACCTGATCTCCATCCTCAAGATTAAGCACATCACGGAGCCTCACAGGAGCAAATGCTTCTATTAGATCACGCCGCGGTGGCACCTCAGCAGTTCTGAAAAGCACATCTTCGTTACAACCACCCCTAAAAATTGTACCTCTGTAATAAAAATAATTTTTTCTCTCTTTCGATATATCTTGGTAAGGGGCTGGATAGTAAACAGAGTTACCTGGTTCTCGAATAAATGGCTTCATTTTACGAATCTGGTTGACTACACTATCATGAGCCCTTAGGTTCAATGTTCCCTCATAGAGCTCATCCCAGCCTGTTTTATTCAGAATAATTTCGCGCCTTTGGGGATTGAGACGAAGGATTTCTGTTTCGCTTGGAGGTCCTGTCCGTTGGAGAGAACTTCGTGAACTGATTTCAGCCTTAAATTTCATTTCTTTATCAGTTTTAATCTAGTTTTATAATCTGATTGAGTTCATGTGTTAACTCATTTATTTTTTTCTGCATTTTCCGCTTCTTACTTAGACATCATCCAAATTTTTTCTAGCTTTTCCAATGATATTCTTGCTGAACAATATAATCCAATTCTTCATTTCGTTCAACTTGACAATCTATGGTATAATAAAAATGGCTCTTCTGAGCCGGCTGGGAAGAGCACCTACCTTTTTGGTTCCCATCACCAACCCCCCTTTTACTGACAACGGCCGGCGTTCATTATGTGAAAAATCAATTCATCCATTTTAATCTGATCATCTGGTAATTTTTACTCAAAAGGCAAATATCTCTGCCTTTTTTCATTCAATCCCCTAGCTTAACCTTAAAGTAAGATGAGGTTAGGTAAGAAGACAATTGACAAAGAAAAAAATACATGCTACGCAGATAAAAGGGGGAAAATTTCAGCCTTTATTATTGAACCAGGAGGAGAATTAAACAAAGTGAGGCTTTTAAAAGCTTTGAGTTTAATTTTTTCAGAAAAAGATATAATGGATTATTTTAAGTCTAGAGGGCATTCATTTCGTCCTGCCGAAAAAGATTTCAAAATATGAAAAAGGGCGATTCTTTAAGGATCTAAAACTCTCCTTTAATTTTAATTACCATTTAAATCATATGAAGAAAGCAGCAATTTATGCTCGCGTCTCAACAGAGAGACAAGAAGAGCAAAAGACAATTGAATCACAGATATGTGAGCTGAGGGAAGGCTGCAAAAAAGACGGAGTCGTAATCGTTAAAGAATATATTGACGATGGTTTTAGCGGAGGGATTCTCGCAAGACCCGGGCTGGATCAACTAAGAGATGATGTTTCCAGGGGTTTAATTAATACGGTTTATATCCTTTCGCCTGACAGACTGGCACGGAAATACCTTTTTCAAGCACTTGTAATAGAAGAACTAAAAAAGAAAGAAATTGAAGTCATCTTTTTAAATAAGCCAGTAACAGACAGTCCGGAAGATCAACTTTTACTTGGAATAGAGGGACTCATCGCTGAATACGAGAGGGCCAAAATACTTGAAAGGACGAGGAGAGGAAGGCTTCATAGGGCAAAGAATGGAGAAATCATGGGAGGCTCAGCTCCATATGGTTATGATTACTTGGCAAAGACAAAACAGAGGGCAGCTTATTACAAGGTAAACGAGAAGGAGGCAGAAGTCGTAAGGATCATATTCTCCCTTTATTTGAGATTTAGGAGTACTTCGAAAATTGTCAAGGTCCTGGCTAATAAGAAGATTAGGACAAGAAATAACTCAAAATACTGGTCAAAAGGAATGATACATAGGATTCTTACAAATGAATGCTATCTTGGAACAACTTATTACAACAAGCATGACAGGAGTGGAGGGAAGCGAAGAAAAAGGGAAAAAAATGAGTGGATTCCGATAAAAATTCCAAAGATTGTGAATGATGAGATTTTTGAACTGGTTCAGAAGGTCTTAAAGAGCCATAGAGGAGGGAAAAGAAGAAGAATCTATATTTTATCGGGTTTGATGAGATGTGAGCATTGTGGTTCAAAATACATAGGATTGAGTTCTAATAAGGGTCGACATTTCTATTATCGATGCGGAAACCTAGTCAGGAGGTTTCCTCTGCCTAAAAACTGCGATTCAAGACCTGTGAGAGCGGAAAGAATTGAGAGCGCGGTAATAAATGCAATTAAGAATGCGCTGTTGAGACCTCATATACTGATAAATCATATTCTGGGCCTAGCTAAAAACATCCTTGAGAAAGGAAAGAACACAAAAAAGGATAAAGAAAGGCTAACGAGCAAAATGAAGAGCTTGGAGGATAAAAAGGCAAGGCTGCTCGAACTTTATCTCGAAAAGATTATTCAAAAGAGCACCTATTTGGAGAAGAGAAAGGAAATTGAAGAAAAAGAGAAAGAACTAGAAAAAAGGAAAGAAGATGTGAGTCATGTTGCGCCTTATATCGATAAATCCTTGATCATTCAGAATGTAAAATACTTATCGAAACTGGCAAAAGAAAGGATAGAGACACTAGAGCCTCAAAAATTACAGGAGTTCTTGGCATATTTAATCGATGAAATAACATTCAATTCAAACAAAA
>JADHWO010000063.1 GCA_016783445.1 Candidatus Aminicenantota bacterium | reverse complement strand
CCCGGCACATACCCAACATACAAATGTGTATCAGAACATTTTTCAACAATTGCAGTATATGTTTTCATCATTTATTTCCTTTTAATTTCGACGGATAAATTTACTAAACAATAGAATAGTCTCTATGGTATTATAACGATTGAGTTCACCTGCCCCGATTAAATCGGGGTCAGGTGAAACGATTTGTTAGCGACTGTTTTTCAGAGATATTTGTATGATTCAACATTTAAGATTAAGTCACTCTTAAAAAATTATCCAATCTTTCCAATACTTCTTCAGACTTATTCTCAACCTCGCATTCCCACAGTTGTAACACACGCCACCCTTGTTTTCGTAGCTCATTTATATTGTCTTTGTCTCTCTCCTTGTTCTTTAACAATTTATCCTTCCAGTAGCTTGTACGTGTTTTCGGGATAGTCCCGTCACGGCAGCCTGAATGAAGATGCCAAAAACAGCCATGTACAAAAACAACTGCGTTATACTTGGGTAATACAATATCCGGTTTACCTGGCAGGTTTTTAACATGCAGCCTGTAACGGTAGCCTTGGGTAAAGAGCATTTTCCGGACACGGATTTCCGGGGAAGTGTCGGTACTGCGGATATTTGACATGACCTTGCTGCGTTTTTCTTTTGTCCAGATATCCATAACAATCTTTTAAACAGGCATTTCTATCAAATTTAAAATTGACGCGGGCATCAGTGCTATCCGATAATTCCACTCTGACTGAACAAGTGATTCAATTTATTGGCAACTTCATACGCAAGCGGCACAGGAACACCATTGGAGACAACGGAAAATTTTGATGATAAAGTAGCTTCTTCTGGGAGCGCATAAGAGTCCGGGATACCTTGTATTCTCATTGCTTCCCGGACACTAAGCCTTCTCTTATGCCAAGGGTGTAGGTGGACTTCATTATTGCCATAGCATGCTGTTGGACTGAACCTGTAGCGGTGCAGCTTCTTAAAGGACTTCCTCTTTGTATCACCTTCCTTGATTAAGGAGAATTTATCAGAATAAGTTTTGAAAGTATCTTTACCGTTCTGAACTTTAGATGGACAGTTTTCAGTATTCAATACTGAATAAACAGTTAGCTCAGCTGGCAGGCCTTCTGGCAAAATGGGTTCCTCCCCGTCAAGCACAATGCCAGGCCAGTTGAAACGTGTCCTTGCATTATTATATTTTTTCTTATTCGGCCAGGGAAACCAGTTCCGCTCTTGCTCTGGAATCTCACGGCCTAAACATTTCCAAGCATATTCCTTTTGAATACCTATCATAAATAGCCGCTTCCTGTCTTGCGGAACCCCCAAATCCAAGGCATTAAGAATCCGCAAATCAAGGCAGTAGCCGTGTCTTTCTAATCTTTGTTCAAGGGCAGAAAGGAATTCACGGTGTGACATGGTTTTATACAAGCCAGGAACATTTTCAAAAACGAAAAAAGACGGTTTGATCTTGATAATTCTGTTAACGAAAATCTCGGAAAGCCTGCCGCTAATACCTCTACCGCCTTTGTTTTTACCGCCGACGCTAAAGTCCGGGCAAGGCGGCCCTCCGATAATGCCGAAAAAGCCCGGCTTGTCTTCGAAAAATGCTTGCTTAATGATTTGAGGAGCAAATAGCTTTTCAATACTCCTTGTGCTACTGATAGTTGCATGAGGTGCTTGTGTATAAACTGATTGTCTCCACCGTGTCATGCCATAAGCATACAATTTAGCGAACGCTGGATTGGCTTCATTAGTCCAGACTGGATAGAACCCGGCCCTTTCGAAGCCAATATCAAGGAAGCCTCCGCCGGTAAAAAAAGAAAGGACAGGAATGCAGGAAGAAAGTTTCTTTTTTTTATCCCTTTTCATCATTCTAATACGTACCCGGTAGTAAACATTTTCTCTACGAAAAAGCCTTCTGGCTTCTCATTCCATAAATTGCAAAACAAAGCGCTCTCTATTTCATCCTTTAAAAAAGGATGCCGTTCAGGAGATAATCCCCGTATGGCAATCTCACCTGGATCTGTTGTAATTACCACCCTGAAAAGGCCATTTGCAAGCATTGTTTTATCTGTTATCCTGCCTCTTGCATCAGCAGGCCAATTGCCGTCTTCCTGGCGTGATTTCCAGTATTTGTTGCAGGCCGGCCTGAACAAACAATACTTGCATGCTTCTGGTGACGGCTGGGCAAAATCTTCAGGCTTTAATCCTGTCTCAATCAGCTCATTAATGTCATCCAGGGATTTTTCAGCTTCTTGCAACAGCTTTGCACATACCTCTGGCTCGACGTCAATAGTGATGCTTTCCTGGTTGATGCCGACGAGTGTAAGCGTTACAGGCCATTCGCCATGCATTGCATGGTACAGGGCAGCATACATCTTCACCTGCATTAGGTATTCTTCTTTTGCATTGCCCGGTGATGCATCATCTGATAATGGCCCGGTTTTAAAATCAACAATCTCAACACCTGAATCTGATTTCTTAACCAAATCGATTCTTCCCGCCACTTTCCCATTAGGGGTTTGAACCCAATCCTCTGCGCCGCTTTTTGAATTGCCGCTTTTCCTGCTCGGGATATTGCTAAAAAGCGAGTATATCATTTTAAAAGCAAGTAGCTTCTTTACCTCAAAATTAGAGACGCTCATTTGCAGAGGAACAAGGTGTTTCTCAACCGGATTGTTAAGCATCTCTTTTTCCCGACGCTCAATTTCATCTTCCCATGCGTCAGATAGCTCATCCCGATTTGATATCCTGCTCTGAAATGCCATTTCCAGCATACGGTGAATTGCCGAGCCCAAATAAGCAGCAGGATAGCAGGGCAGCAGGGGTTGTCTGCTGGAAGCCCATATTCCCTTTAGTGGGCATTGCTGTAGCGAAAGATACCTGCTGGGAGAGATCCTGGGTAAAGGCTTGAGTGGCTGGGTTGTGAATTCTGATAAGCTCATTTTACCAGGTGTTCAATCCATGTTCATGGCACCAGCCTGGGCGCCGTAACAGGTTAAAGGTATCAATATATCCATCGACTTCTCCCCCTGCCTCCGCTACTGCTTCTGCAAGCTTACCAGTTGCCCTCCACTTATCCCACAAGGGATGAACAATGATAAACTTTTTATTACCGGCAATAAAGCCGGGGTTTCCATCCCATTCAGCATTCTGGTAGCCGAAACACTTAGTGAAGCTGTCACGCAGGTTAGCCGCTGTAGCCACCCATCCGTCCAGTTCCGGAGCACTAAAATCACCTTCCAGGCCGACTTTATAATCCGGATCAGCCAACACCTTCAGATAAGATACCGCTAAGCGCCAGTCCAGCAAACCATGGTACGCCATGTTTTTATAAACCTTTAGGCATTCATAACAAGCATGTTCACACTTCTTGCGGTGGCTTTCCTGCTGGATGTCAAAAGGATATGAGCCTATTTTTCCGGGAAAGCATGCTTCACTTATGATCTCATCAAACTCATTAAATGCCTGCCGAACAAATCCCGCGCTGTTAGGCAGCCTGTCACATAATATGATTTCTGCAATCCTTTGGTCTCCACTAATTGTCCGGTGGACAATGCTTGCAACTTCAATTTCTTCAGGGTCAACATCCAGCTTGTCAGCAAGCAGCCTTTGAATGAGAAAAGCGGCTGATATAGCAGCAGCGCGTATTTCAGTATCATCAGGGTTGAGATTGATACCGACAGGGACACTAATCGGCGATATCCTTAGTATATCCGTGGTCTTGCCCGCAGCCAAAGCATACTGCTCAAGGTCATCCTCTTCGATATCTGCATACCGTGCTTCTATCCATTGGTTTGAAAGCTGAGGGATAGTTCTTTGGTCCCTGCGCTGTACAGGAGGAGATGGTGTCGAGACAACGGAACCCTCAAAAAGCCGGCCGGCATTATCATTTATCCGCCAGACCCGGTCTGAATCAGAAAGTGCTATGCAGCAATTCATATCTTGCAGAGATTTTTGTTCTCCGGCATCAGATGATTCAGCCAAAGCACTGGGAATGCCAAAATGCACATTTTCTTCCTCCTTCGCGTCATTACCTGATGACAGGTCTGTGCGGAAAGCCTGCGGTGTGACAATTTGATACTGATCAAATATTTGGTTTTCACCTTGAGGGAAGCCGCATCCAGGACAAAACTCAGTCGGTTCCATTTCTTCTGAAGTAGAGGTATATCCGCAGGATTTACAGTGCTGGAACCAGCGTCGGTAAGGCAATGGGTCTTCAGAGCTGACAAACCACCGATGTCCTCTCCGGTATAAGGGTGAAGTGAATCCAACAGCCGTATGGATTGCCTTGTCTTTCGTTTTTTGGGAACCTGGCGCAAATTCTGTAATTGCAAGCTCCAAATCGCGGTCAATAGTAAAGGCTCTATCGCCGGAAAGCCTGTGGTATAAAACCCTTGTTCGTGACGGCATTCCATACATAGGCATGATAGCCCCTTCTGCAAGACGCTCTGCAAGGCCATTACCGGCAATTTCAGGACTCATTGCAGCCTTCTCAATTTCTTCCGGCAGCTGTTCTTCCAGCCAGGTAAGGTATTCCCTGTTTTCTGTTCCCAGGAGAGAATGAATTATCTGTTTCTGCTCGCTCTTATTCTCTCTAATCCATTCAATAATGCCTGGTTTGTTCTGCTCCCAGCCAGCCTCTCCATCAGGGTCAACAGCCTTCCCGAACTCGCCATGAACGTCAGGTGAACCAGAAACATGCCACGAGCGCATGCCAGCATGTCTAAACGCTCTCCGCAAACACTCCTTTGCCAAGAGACGCTTAACAATACGTTCCTGACCCATCGTAAGAAAAGGCACAGGGGGAGGGTCGCCTGTAATGCGCTCAGGATGCTTGAAATAATGCTCATCATGGCTACGCCCCCGGCAAAGCGTTAAAACGGCAGCAAACGCTTGTTTTCTTCGCCCCGCACGGCCCACCCGCTGCTGGTAGTTAAATCGCATGGGGGGCATGTTGGCAAGCATTACTGCCTGCAAATTTCCAATATCTACACCAACTTCCATAGTCGTCGTTACACTCAGCAAGTCAATATTCTCAACTTCACGAATAAGCTCTTCGCTGCCAGGCATGCTTACTATCATTCCTCTAAAGTGCCGCTGCCTTTCTAGTTGGTCGTCTGTTTGAGCCGTCAATTCCTCACAGTGAATTCGTATCGGTTCCCGGCACTCAGCAGTAGCTTGCGCTAAATGATTCCTGCCCCAAAGGGATGAGCAAACAGTATCTGCTTCATCAGAAAGGTCGCTCGAACAATTGCTGCACACCCCCGCGCTTTTATGGAGGTGGTAGCGCATGCACCGGGGGCATGTCCAAACAGGATCATCTGCTAATGCTACATGTATGTTAAGCAAGCGAACAACAAGTTTAGCATTTTGGTGGCCGCTGCCCCGCAAAGCGCCGAAAACAGCCTCTCCAAGCGCAGTCTCACCTGCACCATGTTTTGATGCTACGGCACGGATATACTTTTTGAGGGACGCGGATGCAGTGTCGTATGTAGGATAATCCAGAGGCCCGAAAAATCTCTCTTCATATTCTACACCTTCATGCCGATATTTATCTCCTAAAACGCGAATAAAAGATTCACACGCCCCTCTGAAAACATCCTCAGAAAGCCCTGCATCATTTGAAAACTCCTCCATTTTCCTGTCTTCAACATTCAGATTAAGCCACCCTAAACCCGATGACTCAAATCCAAAATAAAGCCTGCCGAAAAACAAATCACATAAAGCGATAATAAGATTGCGGTATATCCTGTCACGCCCGCGCTGCGATTCTTGGGGCAATCCTTCACGCCAGTTGTAACGCTCAAAATCAAACAAATCAGTCCATCGATGATATTGACCATCCCACTTGTATTCCTGAAGCAAAACATCATTGCCCGCTGGATTAACGCCAAGCTCAATGAGCCTTCTTATCAAAATACCGCAATCGTTAAGATTATCTGCTGGTGGTAAAATAAAGGAAACTGATACCTCCCGCATATCTCCCCTTCGCCTTATTCCTTCAAGAGTTTCACCCGCTTGCCGGGCCAATTGCTGGAATGACTCAGGCAGGCTTTCAACTGGAGCATTTGCTGTTGAGATTAATTCCCTAAGCCGTTCCTCTGCATCCTGGTGCCGCTCTAAAAACATCTTCGCTTGAGGGCCTAGTTCCCCGCTTCCGTTTTCAATGTATTCAAGCAGTTGAGGCTCGCCCAAAACTTCCAGGCGCAACTCGTCACAAACAATTTCCCGCACAAGGTCGGTATAATGATTTCGCTCAATGCCGTTTGAGATTTGAGCAGCATCCTCCCTACTGTCAGAAAATACCACAAGTTTCCGGCTGATAAACTCCTTCTCTGGAAGCTGGTAAAACAGTTCTTTTGCAAAAATCTGGCTTACCTTTGAAAAACCAGTGCGGAATCCGCGTACAGGGGATTTCCGCAAAAGCCGCCGTGTATAGTCTGCGCCACATGACGGGCACTTGCAGGGAAGCGCCCGGAACTCTTCACTTTCCTCTTCGCTAATCCCCTCAATCTGAAAAAGGTAGCCTTTTACCCAGTCCTCAGGGTTTTCTTCGGATTGTTCATGAGACGGCTCAACATAACCGGTAAGAGTGTTTAAGCTTGCTGCAAACCAGTCTCCCCAGGGCGGCTGCCGAGTATATCTGTTCTGATTAATTGGTGCGTGACGCCAGTGCCCTGGCTCGCAGTATTCTTGATTCCCCAGAGGCCAGAATATGGCGAATTCCTTATAGGTTCGCCTCTCGACAAACCTTGCAGCCTGGCGTTCGGGTATGCCTTCAATATCTGGTGTGGTGGCGAGCATTTCTAAGGCTCCATTCTCCCTCATTAGCCGGTTTCCGCCAAAAAATACGGTTCCGCAGTGCTCGCAGTACAAAAGCTCGAGAACTCTTTGCGTCTCATTCTCATCAACAATTTTGGTGAAATGATAGAGTTCGCCCACAGGCCTGTTATCTGGAGTACCTTGCAATGGTTTTGTCGAAGCCCACAATCCTTCAATATTTCGGAAAAAAAAGTGCATCCGGAATGGCGGCAAAACTGTCTCTTCTTTATATTTCTCATATAGTCCGCGGGCTATAAGCAGGCCGCGGGCAGCTTTTTTTGCGTCCTCTTTCCCTGCAGAATCTCCAAAAATACTGCGCCCAAAATCTGTCAGGGAAACCGCACAAAGCCTGCCGTCAATTTCACAAGCCCTGAGCATTCTGGCATCAAGATGTAAGCTGCTAAAAACGCTAAAGAGGCAGGCATGTCCTTCACCTGAACCACCAAGCTGCTGGATTACCTGATTAATGACCGATTCACTAATTAAGTCTGCATTCCGGGCTAATATCTTAAATGGCTCTAGTGCAAGTGGCCCAGAATCAGAGAGTTCAGGCAAAGGTTTTTGCTTCCCTTCGATAATCTCAAACCTGCTTGAGCCAAAGAAATCCTTTAAGAAACCACGGCTCTTGGGGTCCTCTGCTTCAAGTGAAGCGCTTGATGCAAGTATTCGCAGTTGAGGGTGGTCTGGATGCAGGCCCAAGCGCAGCAACAGTAGCCGCAAAAGGTACGCGACTTCAGCACCCGCAGTGCCCCGGTAAAGGTGCAGCTCATCAACTACAAGGTGGAAAATGCGGTTTTTCTTTTCCTCTTCACGTTCTTCTTCCTCCACATCTTCTGCCGCAAGCCATGAACGGGCTTTTTCAAAAATTGGCTCATCATACTCCCGCATCAACATAATGCTCAACATGGAGAAATTTGTGATGAGTATATCAGGAGGGCTGTCCTGCATATCCCAACGGCTGCGCATTTCAGACCCGTCAAGGCGCGGAAAAAAGTAAACACAATCCTGTTTGTCTGGATCTTGATTGGAAGGGTCATTTGCATAATTTTGCGCTGCCCTGGCTGCATTATCCGCATTTATTGAGGCCCGCTTTAGCTCATCTAGTTTCTTCTTATTTACCGGGCGCTTTCCCGTCCTTGTTGGAGGTTTCAGCATATCTCCCGGAACAGGTGTTCCGCCGTTATACCTACCAAGGTAAATCCTGTTGCCGTTTGCATTTTGGCCTAACCATTCTCTTGCATTCTCAGAATCAAGTGCTTTCCGTAATCGGGTTAATTGGTCTTCAACCAGCGCATTCATCGGATATAGTATTAACGCCCTGACAGCGGCCGGCCTTTTTTCATGACCACGCTGCGCAACCCAGGAGGTTTCCCTGTTCTGGCTGCACTGGTTTTGCCAGTCTTCATTTCTCCACCAGTCGTTCAAACGGGCATGCGGCTCACCAGGTGCTGTCCATGACGGCACTTCTTTGACTAACTGGGCAAAAAGCGGAAGCAAGAATGCCTCGGTCTTTCCTGAACCCGTGCCAGCCGTAACAACACAATGTTGTCCGCCCAGTGATTTATTAAGCATCTTATACTGGTGCGAATACAACTCATCTGTTCCGAACAAGCCGCAAGCAACAAGCCCTTTGAACAACTCTAGCTGGCTCCGCTGATATCCCGGTAAGTCATCAGTACGCAAGCTTGCAATGGTTTTTCCACTGCTTTCATAGCGGGGTAATGGTTCAATCCAGGGTTCTTGATTTAAGACACCTTGCCGCTTTAACAGGCTTTCCCGCTCATTTTCAAGAGAAGGAAACCGCGTGCCAAAAGCAGTTTGGACGTAAAGAATGAATTTTCTCCGTATTTTTTCAAAAGCGCCAACCGGATCAAGCATGCAGCACCCCTTTCTTATCCACTGCGAAGCTTGTATTTAAAAGTTTTTGATGTAGTTTGCTGGCAATCATTCCGGCTATTTTAGGCGGTACACCTGTATAAACTTGATAAGGATGGTCAGGAGGAATGCCGCCAATCTTCTCTCTGCACGAAATAGCAGGAGACGGAGGAATGCCTGAGCATAATGCCGCAGCCCGCGCAAGCAGGCACGGCAAGGGTACAGTCACTGGGACTGCCAATTCAAACTGCTGTTCATCATACATCAAAATATTGCAGCCGGCATCCGCTAAAACGATATATCTCCCCCAGTCCCGGCTTATTTCCGCTACAGAACTGTCATTCCAAATCCAGTGATGCAGTTGCTTCGTAACAGGGTGGCGGTATTCAGTTAACCGCTGGCCTGTTTCGTCTACTGAGATACTGGAAAACATCAGTCGCTTTTTAATAAACGTTCTTTTATTCCAGCCTGGCTTGGTCCTCTCGTCAAAAATCATTGCATTCTTAATCTCATCAAGCACAGCTGACATTACGGCCAGCTTCCAGGCAGCCGGAGATGTCACATCACAAGCAATGCCAGCCTGCTCTGCAACCTCATGAATAATAGTTTTGTCAGTAGCCTGGATGCATATTGCGCTGGGAATTGCTGCATTATTTCCAGAATGTGTTACATGCTCAAGAACTGTTTTATTCAGCCTATCACGAACTGCCTTTTTGATATCGCCGACCAGCCGGGGAGTTCTTGCGCCTACAAGTAGTGCTTTAGGCAATCCAAAATCTGGAAGAAGTACAAGGGCTGGCTTGCACATATAAACCGTACGGCTGTTAAAGTCAAACTCGCAATATCCAAGTGAGTCAAGAATCCTGACAGCTTGCTGCCTTTTATTAACATCTATCTGTTCCTCGCTTTCACTGCTTGCAGGTAGAGAGACATGCCTGAATAGGTCATTAAACTGTTCAAGCTTAAACTTGCCACTTGTGCTCATCGCGTAAATCAACGTATCAGACATGCTGTGCCAGCCTCATATAATCATTCCATATTATTCGTACATCTTCTATCTCTGGAGGGGTATTTCTTTTTCTTCTATGCCATATGACTTTTTTCCAGAGCTTGATTTGAGACCTATCGCCAGCAGGAGAGGGCAGGGTAGAAACTCTTTTGAGCTGCTCTGCTGTTCCACTATAAAGTATTTCCCAATTTTTCCTGCCTCTTTTTACAGCAGCCCACACAGGATGCCAAGTCGAAGGATAAGGCTCATCTGGCCAGGCTGCAATCTCGCCAGGTATTTCTCCGATAAAAATGACTTTTTTAAACAAGAGTGTAAGGTCAGGTCCCTGATAATGAGTTTCTTGCTCTATACCATAGACATCAGCGCCGCATGCTTTAACAGACATATCATTGGAGCCGATGTCTCCCTTTGAGTTTCTGAACGGTGTATCATCAAATGAATCAGGCAAATCAAATTCTTCAAGCCTGATAATCTTGCTTAAACGGTGATCCCCAAGGTCAACCTCAATGCGAATAGGTAAACTGGACGGAACATCTACAGGCAGGACAAAAACATGAGCTTGGTTTTTCGACTGTTCTATCTGTTCGCCATTCACTGTAACTTTCTCTGAACCAGCACTATTTTCCAACACTATCTTTGGAGGAGCAAACTTGAAATAAACATTCCCTTTGTCGGCTTTAATTCCACCCTCTAAGTGCAACCGGACTGTTGTTGACAAAGTGAGAATATCAATACCAGGGCAGGATTCCGAAGCATTCTTACTGTGGAATAATAGCCAGCCTGAAGGCAAGCCTGTTACGTTCTTTTGTTCAAACGTTTCACATCCTTCACTTCCCCAAGTTCTAATTTTCTCTCTAAATCCTGATTTACATGCCACTAAAAACTCTATCCCCCGCTCAAGCCTTTGTGTTTCAACCCAGTCAGGTAACCCGTCTATTCCAAGCCGAAATAACCGGACATCTTTTCCCTTCAGTCGTGCACGCCAATGTACTTCAGTGTCAGTTAAACGCTCTCCTGCATGCCAGTCAAGCAGAGCTCCATCTAGTTTTTGAGGAAGATCATTCCTATGTTGCTTTAGAGGTGTTGACCATCCCCGATGCAATTCATAACACTGCCACTCATGATCATCTCCAGAACGAGTAAAATGCAACCCTTCTTCCGGAAATAACTTGGGTGATTTAAATCTGACATATATTTCTACTGCAGAAGCCATAGGATCCATCTTAATACAAAGTCGCAAACTGGTATGAACCTGCTTGCGCGGGGATTCCTCTCTCGTGTTCTGTTCCGGGATAGTACCATCCCATTCTTCCAGCTCGTCAAGAACTAATTCAACCAAGGCGCTCTTAAGGACATCGTCGTCTGCCTGTGTACTTTCCAGAAGACTTCTCGTACGGTTCGCCAGGATAGACTGTCCATAATAACTCAACATCTTAGGAATAATCTCTGGTGACGGCGGATCGGTAGGGTCAAGTCCTGCAGCATCAAACATATTTGGCAAGTGCTTACGCTCATTTTCAGATAAAATAGTCTGTGAACGCGGCAACCCGACATATATCCAACCACCCCGTATTCTTGCAACAAACCGCCCTAATTCCTCGTGCTTGTCTTCCCGGCTCCACTTTTCTAGATCATCCCATAAATCTATCATACGGTCGAAAAAAGCAGGCATGCCCGCATCTTCAGGTTCTCCCAAGCGTTTTCTCAATCTAGGATAATATGAATGAGGAGCATAATCCGTTTCCGTAACGGCGGCCAGTACAAAAAATGCAAGATAGCCAACATAAGGAGGATATTCCAAATTCCTCTTCCTCCAATCATTATGGGTATGCCATGCCTTTTGGCAAAATCTATCTTTGGTCGCCCATTCAGGCCCTTTTTTTACTGCTTCAATGAAGTCGTCAACTCCTGCACCATGAGGCTCTCCAAGCTGGCTTATAACTTCATCATTGATATAGAGTAGAACTTCCCGGTTTGTCATAGATTCACTGAAAAAATGTTTTACTAGTGAATCATTCCAATTTAAATAATCCATTTAATCCCTTACAGATACAAAGCGCTAAAGAATAAACTCACCGACGGACGGCGTGTTCATTCCACTAAATTTTCTTGTTACACAAATCTTCATTTTGTCTCCAAATCTCAAAATCACGCTACCAAGTTAAGCCGTCCGCCTGCCCCGCCTTGGCGGTGGGTGGAGTGGGGGTTGGCAAGCATTAGGCTTTACTCACCAACTCGATTGACATCGGTCTTTTAGTATTCAAAAAGAACATTGGTAATTGACCTAAAATTAATACAATACCAGAAGAGGCTCTTTTTGAGTATTCATCATTAATTTTTTGCCTTGTTATAGAACCAAATGTAAAAATATGGTTTATTGTTTTCTTAAATATTTCAATATCAATTTTCTGTCTATTACCGTTTGAAGTTTCTCTTTCAATACAACCTGAATCAACTCTAATGATTTTGTTAGTTTTGCCATTATCACGATAGATTGTTTTACCTTCTAATGGTTTAATATGGTTTTCCCATATTTCATCAAACTCGGTTTTCTTACTTTCGTAATCAAGGTTTGAAGGAGAAAGGAATAAAACTTCAATCCCTAATTTAGCAGCAACATCTTTTGCATTATCAATTATAACACCATCAGTTACAATAATGCCTTTATCGCAATCAAAATAATCTTTTGCACCATAAAATTCCATTACCATTTGTCTGTTAATTTTTCTACTTGAATCGCCATACATTTTTGCCTGGATGGCAATTTTCCCCCCATCTTTTTTGGCAAAGGCATCAACACCATAATCATTAGTATAGGAAGTTTCTTCAACTTCGTATTTTTTATTTCGAAAATAATCGGCTACAAATTTTTCGTATTGGTCGGGTGTCATAATTTAATGAGATAAATTCGCAAATGGCATTTTACCATAATTTGCTTCAAAATCTAAAATCAATTTCTTTTCTTCGTCTCGTGGTTCAGAAGAAGATAAAGTTTTATAGCAAATAGTTAAATCTCTATTATTTGCCAATTGCCAAATTAATCTACCACCCCAATGACCCACCGGTTCGCTTTCACCAAATCTCATATATTGTTTTAATCTGGATTGTAAAGTTGCTTTTGAATTAGAACCACCTGCTTTACCAATGTAAACAACCAATGTGTTATCTACCCAATTTTCTTTTAATTCGTTTACGGACACAGTTGGATTTCGTTTTTTAAAATGTCCGCCAACACTTTGTTGTAGAAACGATGGTGAACCATTTGTATTTAAAACAAAATATATTCCTTTTTGTTTGGGAACTTGACTACACTCATACATCATTAAAGTTTCAACAGTTTCAAAACCCTTAAAACCAAAGTCTTTCATTTCTTCAATATTATCATACAACATAATTTCCACTTTTAATTAGTCCAATAAAAAATCCAAACCCCATAATATGACAGCAGTTTCCAATATTGTGGTAATTGTAATTTCAAGTTCTCTTTTTTCTAAATACTCAACAATATTATTTAACTCATCTTCATCAAGTTTTGTATTATTTTTTAATTCAATTATATCTGTTCTTGATAAAAGATTCTTCATATTCTCAATGCTTGCCAACGGATAAAGTCACCTGCGTGAAAACTAACACCGCAAGTCATTCCCTTTTTCAAATTTACTTTCATAAAATCACTAAACATAATTTCACACTACTCACTTTTCACGTCAGGTTGATTGGGGGTTATGTGTTTACTTCCACTTGATTTAATCTTATCTCGTTGTTTGAGTAATTTAACTGAACCAATAAAACCACGAATTGTGGAAACCACAACAAATAGATGAATGAGAAATCCGATTCCAAAAATCCTGTTGGCTGATAAAAGTAATACAACATCTGCCAAATAAATAATAGTGCAAATCAACAAACTTAAAAAACTCAACCTTGTAGTATTAAAACCAAGGGTAATAATCACTATAATTTGTATTATTGTATCAATAGAATTGTCAATATCAGGAAGTTGCGATTGAAAAAGCAATCGAACCAATAAACTATAAATACCGAAACCAAAAAACACCCAACCTGAAAGCCTTACCATACCAACAGACTCTTGGTCAATAGCTTCAAACCATTCAATTTTGTTATTTGGTATAAATAAAGTAGAAATTGATTTTATAAAAAGAATAAATGTCATAAGCAAAATAAATGGAATTATGATACTGAAAAAGTTTAAGTCAATATTTCCAGAGCCTATTTTTGCATTCGAAAAATCTGTACTTGCTATAATATTATTAAACAAAATTAGGTCTGTCTCAAAGTCTGTTGGGTAAGAATAGAAGTAATAAAATAGATAACCACTGTCATAAAACTGAAAGACGATTAACATTGATGCTTGGTATCCTTCAAAATCACCAATATCAGATAGCGAAGGATTAGATGCCAAAATAATTTGTTTTTTTGTTAAATCAATGTTTGGTGTTCCAACTACGATATCTTTTATAAAACCGTTGAATTCTTT